>NZ_JBFROI010000035.1:59286-169007 GCF_041471405.1 Vibrio sp. 10N.261.52.C11 | reverse complement strand
ACGAGATACGAGATACGAGCAGATTATAGATGCGCCTACACGAGATAAGAGATGCGAAAAGCTCGCTTACTGTCACTTATGGCAGCATGTTTTCGATACTCGGTTACTCGCATCCCGCATCTGCTATTTCTCCAGACGTAAAAAAACCTGCTCAATGAGCAGGTTTTTTAGTATTCAGTGCTTTCAGCTAATGAAGCTTTACGCGTAAGAAATTACGTAATTACTGACGTGTTCTTGGCTTAGCTGGTTTAGCCGGACGACCGTTGTTCAGTTTAGGCTTACTTTTGTTAGCCTGAGGTTTGCCTTTGTTTGCAGCTGGAGCGCTACGACCTGAATCAGGTGTTGTAGTACCGCGAGTTGCAGGCTTCTTACGCTTAGTTTGGTTGCTACGGCCTTTTGGTGCGTTTGCACGCTCTTCGTGACGTTTAACAGCACGACGAATTTTTTGGCTACGAGAACGCTCACGCTTACGAGAAGTGTTTGAAGGATCAAGATCCAACAGTGTCTCTTTCTCAGGCTTAAGCTCAACAAGCTCACGCAGGTAGTTAACTTCTTGAAGATCTAGCTCTTTCCAACCGCCACGAGGCAGTTTCTTATCAAGGTAGATATCACCGTAACGTACACGTTTCAGGCGGCTTACTGTCGTTTCTTGAGATTCCCAAAGACGACGAACTTCACGGTTACGACCTTCGTTAATCGCTACGTAGAAAGTATGGTTCATACCTTCACCACCAGCGTAAACAACATCTTCAAAACGAGCCATGCCGTCTTCTAGTTGTACACCACGAGTAACGTTTTTAACTTTTTGCTCAGTCACTTCACCGAATACACGTACTAGGTACTCACGCTCAACCTGACGGCTTGGGTGCATTAGACGGTTTGCAAGCTCACCATCAGTAGTGAAAAGCAAAAGGCCTGATGTGTTTGCATCAAGACGACCAACTGAAATCCAACGAGAACCACGGATCTTAGGTAGACGATCGAAAACAGTACGGCGGCCTTCAGGGTCGTGACGAGTACAAAGCTCACCTTCAGGTTTGTAGTAAGCAAGTACACGACAAACCACTTCTTCAGAAGCCTTGCCTGAAACAGTATGGCCATCGATACGGATCACTGAGTTCTCGTCTTCAAGACGCTCGCCCAGTTTCGCAACTTGACCGTTAACACTTACACGACCAGATTTGATTAAACCTTCTAGTTCACGACGAGAACCGTGACCAGCTCGCGCTAAAACCTTCTGTAATTTTTCGCTCATTTACTCTTTTCTACCTAATTGTCGTCTTCACAGACGTCGAATGAATTTTTCACGACCAAATCGCGGTCGCGTATTATCGCAAATAACCTGCCAAAAAGCACTTGTTATTTACTGTGGCAGGTTTGCTGTATCGTTACAGACTGTTAATCAGTAAAGCGATTATTCAAACGGCGCAGGATCGCCAGCACCACGACGTAGAACCACGGCATCATCGTCACTGAAGTCAATAACGGTCGTCGGTTGCTCACCTAAGTAACCGCCATTCAAAATCACATCAACCGCATGCTCTAGGCTGTCACGAATTTCTTCTGGATCCGACTCTGTAGTCTCGTTACCCGGAAGAATCAGAGACGTCGACATCAGTGGTTCGCCCATCGCTTCCAACAGGTCGAGTGCAATCTTGTTATCTGGGACACGAATACCAATCGTTTTACGCTTGGCGTTCATCAAACGCTTTGGCACTTCTTTAGTTGCTTTAAAGATAAACGTGTAAGCACCTGGCGTGTGTGCTTTCAGCAGACGGAAAGCCACGTTATCAACGCGTGCATACAGTGATAACTCAGAAAGATCACGGCATAACAAGGTGAAATTGTGCTTGTCATCGATGCGACGAATTTTACAGATACGTTCAAGTGCTTGTTTGTTTTCAAGCTGACAGCCCAGCGCATAACCGGAATCTGTTGGATAAACCACAACGCCGCCATTGCGAATAATCGCAACCGCTTGAGTAATTAAGCGTGCTTGTGGGTTATCTGGATGTACATAAAAAAACTGGCTCATTGTTGATCCTCGTTATCGAATCTCTCGACTCTATCATCAGAAGGAGCTGGCTCACCTAAAGACTATTCAGATGGTGAAACCGTTTGAAACTCCCAATCTTTCCATACTTCTTCGACCCCAGAAGGTAGCCAGAGATTGCGTCCAAGTTCCATCCACGGAGATGGGTAATGGAAATCACTGCCTTGGGAGGCTAATAGTTTGTATTGTATAGCATAATCCGCGAGTGTGCGTCTTTCTTGTTGCGCTTGCTGAGGTTGAGCTACTTCCATCGCATCCCCTTTCGCTTCAACAAATGCCGCTAGCAGGCGCTTAACCCACTTGGCTGTAAGTCCATATCGCCCAGGGTGAGCGAGTACGGCTTGTCCACCAGCAGCATGAATAGCCGTGACAGCATCACTCATTGAACACCAAGTTGGCGGCACATAACCTGGGTTATTACGAGTAAGAAACTTTTTAAACACCTGCTGCATAGTTTTCGCATAGCCATTGTCGACTAGCCACTTAGCAAAGTGAGCGCGAGTGATTGGTGCATCACCCGCAATCAATTTAACTTCTTCTAACACCCCTTCACGAGTCGCTTTCTCAAGACGGTGAGCGATCATCTCAGCACGCCCAATACGGTGTTGCTTCTGTTGTTCAATGAGCGCTTTGAGTTCTGGTGACTCAGGATCAACGTTTAACCCAACAATATGGATATCTTTGTTTTGCCAAACAGTCGAAATCTCAATGCCGTTTATCAACTGAATAGGAAGGTTGTTATCCGCAATGTAGCTGCGTGCTTCAGCAAGCCCATCAGTCGTGTCATGATCTGTAATCGCTAGCGCTTCGATGTTAAAGCCAAGCGCTCGGTCAATTAGCTCAGGTGGAGTAAGTCGGCCATCTGAGGCTGTTGTATGACTATGTAGATCAATTCTCATATATTCTTTTTCATTGTTTTCAATTTTTATCGTTATATTTGTGTCAACACACTTGACCCGCAAGTAGAAAACTAGTTAACTAGTACACAAATACGAAGTATCACATTTGATAGGTTCACCATGTTACAAGAATTTAACCAAAACCATAAAGATAAAGTTTTAGAACTTTCTTCAGTAGAAGCAAGTTCAGAGCTTAATTGGTGGCGCACTTGGACAAGTTCTTGGTGGGCTAACGTGTACTTCTAATTAAACAGTTTGTTTATAAAAAAGTTATCACTAAGCCCGCTTTAATAGCGGGCTTTTTAATTTGTCGAACATCTCACATTCAACTGACTAACAAATCATCGAATTGACCATATTCTAGATTGGGTGAAAGGTATCTTTATGCGACTATGTACGGCAGGAAATTTAAAGAATCATAAAGGAGGTCTTGTGAACAAGGCCATTGAAATCAAAAAGCTGGGAACCATTGAGGTCATCAATTCCTCAGTTCCTTACTCGCAAGATCCAACCAGCGTTTTTCATACTTTGTGTGAAAACAAAACTGATAGTCTTTTGTTGGAATCTGCCGAGATTGAATCTAAACAGAACCTGACAAGCCTACTCCTTATCGACTCTGCTGTTCGCATCGTATGTCGCGGACATGAAGTAACCTTTCAAGCATTGACTGAAAACGGTCAAGCGCTTATCGAACATCTCACTCAAAACGTGAAAGCAGAAATTAAATCTGACCTTACTGATAACGTTTTGACGCTGACTTTTATCGAACCAAGCAACGAATTAGACGAAGACTCACGTTTAAGAGAAGCCTCTTCATTCGATGCACTGCGTTTGGTTCAGCACAGCTTTGAGCAAGACGCGGATAACAAACACACATTATTCATGGCGGGCTTATTCGCTTACGACATCGTGGCAAACTTTGAGCCACTAGGTGATGCTGAAGCAACCAACAATTGTCCTGACTTTGTCTTCTATGTAGCTGAAACACTATTGCGTTTCGATCACCAAGAGAACGAAGGCCTACTTCACGCGAGCTTATTTGCTCAAGATGACAACATCAAAGCGCAATTAACTGACCGTCTAGCCGACATTCAAACTCAGTGTCAGTCCCTGAAAGCCATCACTGAAGTAACGCCGTTAGACAACGTTGAAGCTGTACCTAGCGTTTCAGATGAAGACTTCTGCCAAACGGTTCGTGATTTAAAAGAGTACGTAGTTAAAGGCGATGTATTCCAAGTGGTACCTTCACGCCGCTTCACTCTACCTTGCCCTGCCCCACTGGCGGCTTATAAAGAACTCAAACAAAGCAACCCAAGCCCTTACATGTTCTACATGCAAGACGAGCTGTTTACTCTGTTCGGTGCATCTCCAGAAAGCGCGCTGAAATACGAGACAGAAACCAACCAAATCGAGATCTACCCGATTGCTGGTACTCGTCGTCGTGGTAAGCGCCCTGACGGTCAAATCGATTTCGACCTAGACAGCCGTATCGAGCTTGAACTGCGTACCGACAAGAAAGAAAACGCCGAGCACATGATGCTAGTTGACCTAGCGCGTAACGATGTGGCACGTATTGCCGAAGCTGGCACTCGCCACGTAGCAGACTTACTGAAAGTAGACCGCTACAGCCATGTAATGCACTTGGTTTCTCGTGTTGTTGGTCAGCTCCGTGAAGACTTAGATGCTCTGCACGCTTACCAAGCTTGTATGAACATGGGCACGCTAACGGGCGCACCAAAAATCCGCGCAATGCAGCTTATTCGAGACGTAGAAAAAACGCGTCGTGGTAGCTACGGTGGTGCAGTCGGTTATCTAACTGGTGAAGGGACTCTAGATACTTGTATCGTAATTCGCTCTGCTTACGTTGAAGATGGCGTGGCACAAGTACAAGCAGGCGCTGGGGTCGTATTTGACTCAGACCCACAAGCAGAAGCCGATGAAACTCGCGGCAAGGCACAAGCGGTTATCTCAGCGATTCAAGCTGCACACACTAAAAGCGCTGCAGTAAATCAGAACACATCAAACAAGAAGGAGTCGTAATCATGGCTGATATTGTATTCATCGATAACTTCGACTCATTCACTTACAACCTTGTAGACCAGTTTCGTTCATTAGGTCACAGCGTAAAGATTTACCGTAACAACATTCCGGCAAAGGTTGTTGAAGCTGCTATCAACGAACTAGACAACCCTGTTGCACTGCTTTCGCCAGGCCCTGGCGCTCCAGCAGATGCGGGCTGTATGCCAGAGCTAATTCAGCTTCTAAAAGGTAAAGTACCAATGATTGGTATTTGCTTAGGCCACCAAGCAATCGTTGAAGCCTATGGCGGCACCGTTGCAGGCGCTGGCGAAATCATTCATGGTAAGGTGTCGATGATGGAACACCAAAACCATGCGACTTACCAAGGCTTACCTTCGCCACTGGCTATCGCTCGCTATCACTCTTTAGTGGCAACGCATGTATCTGATAGCCTAACGGTGACAGCTGAAGTCGATGATTTGGTGATGTCTGTGGTTCAAGAACAAGACAAGGTGTGTGGATTCCAATTCCACCCTGAATCAATTATGACGACCTACGGTGCAACGCTTCTAGCAAACGCTATCGAATGGGCTCTTGAGAAACCTCTTCGCCTTGAAAAGACTGGAAAATAGGAAACGATCATGGAACAGATTAATAAACTTTACGAACAGCAGTCTCTTACTCAAGAAGAAAGCCAACAATTGTTTGATGTGATCATCAAGGGGGAACTTGACCCAATCTTGATGGCTTCTGCGCTGACTGCACTAAAAATCAAAGGCGAAACGCCCGATGAGATCGCTGGTGCGGCGAAAGCACTGCTTGCGAATGCAAACCCGTTCCCTCGCCCTGATTACGATTTCGCAGACATCGTTGGTACAGGTGGCGACGGTCACAACACCATTAATATTTCGACGACTTCTGCATTTGTTGCCGCAGCGTGTGGCTTAAAAGTCGCGAAGCACGGTAACCGCAGCGTATCGAGCAAATCAGGTTCTTCTGACCTATTGGATTCGTTCGGTATCAACCTAGCGATGACAGCAGAAAACACGCGTACGGCTGTTGATGAACTTGGCGTAGCGTTCCTATTTGCTCCGCAGTATCACGTTGGTGTACGTCACGCGATGCCGGTTCGTCAAACAATGAAAACGCGCACTATCTTCAATATTCTTGGCCCACTGATTAACCCTGCTCGCCCTAACATCGAGCTAATGGGTGTTTACAGCAAAGAGCTGGTACGCCCTATCGCAGAAACCATGCTGCAAATGGGCATGAAGCGCGCGGCGGTTGTTCACGGTAGCGGCCTTGATGAAGTAGCGATTCACGGCGAAACCATGGTTGCTGAAATCAAAGATGGCACAATTCACGAATACACAGTGAGACCAGCAGACTTTGGTTTGAACACTCACCCTCTTGAAGCAATCAAGGGCGGCGAGCCAGAAGAGAACAAAGCCATCACAACCGATATCCTGACGGGTAAAGGCACTGATGGTCAAGTTGGCGCAGTGGCAGTCAACGTTGCTCTACTGATGCGTCTGTTTGGTCACGAAGACCTAAAAGCCAACGCACAGCAAGCAATTGACGCGATGAACTCTGGCAAAGCATACGAGCTTGTACAAAAGCTTGCTGCACACGCCTAACGAACGACGAATCGAGACAAAGAACATGACACAGACTACCGATAAACTGTCGACCCACGTTTCAGTCAAAGAAGCTGAAATGGCGGAAGTATTAGCAAAAATCGTTCGTGATAAATACCAATGGGTTGAAGCACGTAAGCAGACTCAACCATTAGACGAGTTTAAAGCGTCACTAACTGCAACAGACCGCAGCTTTTATGACGCTCTGAGCGGAGAACAAACGGTTTTCATCACTGAATGTAAAAAGGCCTCTCCGTCAAAAGGTTTAATCCGTGACGAGTTTGACCTCGACTACATTGCTTCTGTTTACAACAACCACGCAAACGCGATTTCTGTGCTGACAGACGAGAAGTACTTCCAAGGTGACTTTGAGTTTTTACCTAAAGTTCGCAGCATTGCTAAGCAGCCTATCCTGTGTAAAGACTTCATGGTTGATACCTACCAAGTGTATCTAGCTCGTCATTACTCAGCTGATGCTATCTTGCTAATGCTATCGGTATTAGATGACGAAGAGTACAAAGCGCTGGCGGAAGTCGCTCACTCACTCAACATGGGTGTATTGACCGAAGTCAGCAACGAAGAAGAGCTTCACCGTGCAGTCGCTCTAAACGCTAAGGTGATCGGCATTAACAACCGTAATCTTCGTGACCTTTCGACTGATTTGAACCGTACTAAAGAGTTGGCGCCGCTGATTCGCGAACTGGCTCCAAACGCAGTTGTGATTTCAGAGTCTGGCATCTACACACATCAACAAGTTCGTGACCTTTCAACGTTTGCAGATGGCTTCCTAATCGGTAGCTCTCTAATGGCAGAGAAGAACCTCGAGCTTGCGGTACGCAAAGTAACACTGGGTGAAAACAAGGTGTGTGGTTTAACTCACTCTGATGATGCAGCGAAAGCGTATCAAGCTGGTGCGGTATTCGGTGGTCTGATATTCGTTGAAGCATCTAAGCGTCATGTGGATATCGAAGCGGCTCGTTTGACTATGAGCGGCGCACCTTTGAACTACGTGGGTGTGTTCCAAAACCATAGCGTTACTGATGTTGCGAAAACGGTTTCTGAGCTAGGTTTATTTGCGGTGCAACTGCACGGTGATGAGTCTCAAGCATTTGTAGATGAGTTGAAACAATCACTACCTGAAAGCGTTGAAATTTGGAAAGCTTACGGTGTGGCTTGCAGTGCTGAAAACGGCGCTGAAAGTGCGCTACCAGAATTACTGAAAAGCAACGTGACTCGTCACCTGCTAGATACTAAAGTGGGCTCTCAAACGGGTGGTACAGGCCAAGCGTTCGATTGGAACCTAATCAACGACCAAAGCGCAATCATGTTGGCGGGTGGTCTAAACCCAGAAAATGCTAACCAAGCCGCTAAGTTAGGTTGTTTAGGATTAGACCTAAACTCTGGCGTTGAATCCGCTCCAGGTAAAAAAGACGCAGACAAGCTGCAACGCGCTTTTGCAGCGATTCGTAATTACTAGTCCGATTTCTAAAACTTGAAATCTAGAGCTTAGAAGCTAGAAAACAGAATCAAAAAACTAATTAGTGAGCTTTGCCTTTGCGAAGCTCAAACAAGATTAAATGACTTGGTGTGAAGACACTCCAATAGAATTGAAGGAATAACACAATGGCTAAACTCGATGCCTACTTCGGTGAATACGGTGGTCAATACGTACCGCAGATCCTAGTGCCAGCACTAGACCAACTAGAACAAGCATTTATCGATGCACAAGCCGATCCTGAGTTCCGCAGTGAATTCATGACGCTTCTGCAAGAGTACGCAGGTCGTCCAACGGCACTAACGCTAGCACGCAACCTAACAAAAGGTACAAAAACAAAACTGTACCTAAAGCGTGAAGATCTACTTCACGGCGGTGCTCACAAGACAAACCAAGTTCTTGGTCAAGCATTGCTAGCAAAACGTATGGGTAAGCAGGAAATCATCGCTGAAACTGGCGCAGGCCAACACGGTGTGGCAACGGCTCTAGCGTGTGCTCTACTAGGTCTTAAGTGTCGTGTTTACATGGGTGCAAAAGACGTTGAACGTCAAAGCCCGAACGTGTTCCGTATGAAGCTAATGGGCGCAGAGGTTATCCCTGTTCATTCTGGCTCTTCAACGCTAAAAGATGCGTGTAACGAAGCACTACGTGACTGGTCTGCAACTTATGAAGACGCACATTACCTATTGGGTACTGCAGCGGGTCCTCACCCATTCCCAACGATTGTTCGTGATTTCCAACGCATGATTGGTGAAGAAACGAAGAACCAAATTCTAGCTCGTGAAGGTCGCCTTCCTGATGCGGTTATCGCTTGTGTCGGCGGTGGTTCGAACGCTATCGGTATGTTTGCGGATTTCATTGAAGAAGAAACTGTTCGCCTAATCGGTGTAGAGCCGGCTGGTAAAGGTATTGATACCGACCAACACGGCGCGCCGCTTAAACACGGTAAAACTGGTATCTTCTTCGGTATGAAAGCACCACTGATGCAAGATGAGAATGGTCAAGTAGAAGAGTCTTACTCTGTATCTGCGGGTCTAGACTTCCCATCAGTTGGCCCTCAACACGCGCACCTAAATGCTATTGGCCGTGCTGAATACGACAACGTAACCGATGACGAAGCACTAGAAGCTTTCCAAGCTATCGCACGTAACGAAGGTATTATCGCAGCGCTAGAGTCATCTCATGCTTTGGCTCATGCAATCAAAATGGCTCACGATGATCCAGAGAAAGAACAGCTATTAGTCGTTAACTTATCTGGCCGTGGTGACAAAGACATTTTCTCTGTACACGACATTCTTAAAGAGAAAGGAGCATTATAATGGATCGCTATCAATCACTCTTCACTCGCTTAGCTGAAAAGAATCAGGGCGCATTCGTACCATTCGTAACAGTTGGCGATCCTAACCCTGAGCAATCGCTTAAGATCATGGAAACTTTGGTTGAAGCGGGTGCAGATGCACTTGAGCTTGGTATTCCATTCTCCGATCCGCTTGCAGATGGCCCGACAATCCAAGGCGCAAATATTCGCGCGTTAGATTCAAAAGTAACGCCAGATGTGTGTTTTGATCTTATTGGTCAAATTCGTGCTAAATACCCAGATCTGCCAATCGGCCTACTGATGTACGCAAACTTGGTGTACGCACGTGGTATCGAGAACTTCTACGAGCGTTGTGCGAATGCAGGTATCGATTCAGTATTGATTGCTGATGTACCAACCAACGAGAGTGGCGAGTTTGTTGCTGCAGCTAAGAAGTTTGGTATTCACCCAATCTTTATTGCTCCACCAACAGCAAGTGATGAGACGCTTCAATCGGTTTCTGAGCTAGGTGGTGGTTACACTTACCTACTTTCTCGTGCTGGCGTAACGGGTGCAGAAACCAAAGCAAACATGCCTGTGACAGCCTTACTTGACCGTTTGAACAAGTTTGATGCGCCACCAGCACTGCTTGGTTTCGGTATCTCTGCTCCTGAGCAAGTAAAAGAAGCCATCGAAGCTGGCGCTGCTGGTGCTATCTCTGGCTCTGCGGTTGTGAAAATCATTGAAAACAACGTTGAACAACCAGAAGCAATGCTTAAAGCACTTGCTGAGTTTGTTACGCCAATGAAAGCGGCAACGCAAAAATAATAAATAGGCTCCCACTAGTGCGATAATTTGCGCTGTGGGAGTTTTTCTCCGAGAACACGTCCAAACCCTCTCAATTGTTAAATTTCTGATAAAAACAACACCTCATACAAACCTGTAGCACACCTATAATACCCCACCAAAACATCACCACCATTTATAAAAACAATGACAAACCAAAAAGCAAACGTTTGCTTTAGTGTGAAAAATCATCAAATGACATTTGATTACTGCTTTTTGGTGTTCTTTCATCTCTGCTCATATTGATAAATGTAAAAGATACGTGTAAAACTTCTCGCGAAATATTAATCCAATGGTACATCGTACATTGGTGAGTAGTTCTGGGATTTTTATATTTAGTAGCACAGAGGTTATGGAAGTGTTAAAAGAAAAGAGTTTACTAAGCAACATCGGCGTTCAAGTCGTTATTGCAATGATCATCGGTACCCTAGTCGGTGCGATGATGGGTGACAGCGCAACTATGTTCGCTCCACTGGGTGCTATCTTCATCAATTTGATCAAGATGCTGGTTATCCCTCTAGTCGCGGTTGCCCTAATTTCAGGTGCTGCTGGTCTAGGCAACAGCTCATCAGCAGGTAAAGTGGGCGTGACCACTCTAGGTTACTTTGCACTAACGTCTGCACTTGCTGTAGCACTAGCGCTAGTAATGGGTGAAATATTCGAACCAGGTCGTGGTATCGATGTTTCTGGCGTTGAAGGCATGTTCTCTTCTGAATACGCTGCGAAAGGTGAACTTCCAACGTTCTGGGCAACCATCACAGGCATGATCCCGACCAACGTTTTCCAATCACTGAATGAAGCAAACATTCTGCAAATTCTAGTTTTCTGCTTATTCTTCGGTATTGCGATTTCTAAACAAGCGAAAGAGAAACGTGACCCTATCATCAATGGCGTAAACGCGATTGTTGACGCTATGGTTTGGATGATCAACAAGGTTATGATCATTGCACCACTAGGCGTATTCGGCCTAATGGCAGAAGCTGTGGGTACATTCGGCTTTGGCGCACTTATGGTTGTGTTCAAACTGTTCGTTGTCTACATCGCTGCGATTCTGATCTTCGGCTTTGTTGCTTACCCGCTAATGATTCAAATCTTCACTAAGACTTCTGCTAAGAAGTTCCTAGTGGCAATGAAGAAGCCTCAAGCGGTTGCACTATCAACAGCCTCTTCAATGGCGACACTGCCAGTAACAATGGAAACGGTAGAGAAAGAACTTGGCGTTCGTAACTCTACGGCTTCATTCGTTCTGCCACTTGGTGCGACGATCAACATGTCTGGTAACGCAATTTACTACGGCCTAGTTGCTATCTTCTTCGCACAGCTGTTCAACATCGACCTGTCTATGGGCGCTTACATTGCTATCATCGTAACGTCGACTCTAGGCGCAGTTGGTCAAGCAGGTGTTCCAGGTCCTTCTTTCCTAGTGGTTGCGGTTCTTCTAGCAGCTGGTATCCCTATTGAAGGTCTACCTCTGTTGTTCGCTCTAGACCGTATCTTCGACATGATCCGTACTGCTCTAAACATCACTGGTGATGCAGCATGTGCAGTCATCGTTGATTCTCTAATCGAAGACGAAGCGAAAGAAGCTGAGCTACAAAAACAGCAAGCGTAATATTAAGCTTCAGTTTGATTGATAAATAAAACCGCCTTCATGAGGCGGTTTTTTTATTAGGTAATGATCGATATTGATTCGGTAAATCTTACCCTTGTCAGGCTAATTGATGAGTCCAAACGCACGAGGCAGAGCCAAACTAATTTCAGGAATAAAAGTAATGGCCAACAGTGTGACGATCAATACGGCACAAAACGGCATGATACTTCTTATAACGTTTTCAATCTTAGAGCCACTGACACTACAACCCACAAATAGCGCCGTACCAACGGGTGGCGTTGCAATGCCAATACATAAGTTGAAGATAATCATCATCGCGAAGTGAATTGGATGCATGCCTAAATGCTCAGCAATCGGCATAAAGATAGGGGTAAAGATCAATACGGCTGGCGTAAGGTCCATAAACATACCCACAATCAGTAGAATCAGGTTCATCAGAATAAAGATGATAATTGGATTGTCTGAAATAGAGAGCATCCAATCACTGATCATGGTTGGTAGACCGGTAAACGCCATTGCCCATGACATAATGGTAGAAGCACCAATCAAGAACAGCATAATGCCAGTAACCTGAACCGTTTCTCTACAAATTATCGGAAAGTGTGCCCATTTGAGGGTTCGGTAACAGAGTGACAGTATAAAAGAGTATAGAACCGCTATACATGCCCCTTCTGTTGCAGTGAATATACCACCAATAATACCGCCAATAACAACAACAATAAGCCCTAAGCTTGGTGTTGCTTGCCAAACAATATTCAGCACATCTTTCGTTGTGAAGCCGTCATTCGCACTTGTTTTGTAGCCCTTCTTTTTAGCGATGAAATAGGCGACGACCATACAACTTAAGCCCATTAGAATACCTGGGACATACCCTGCGATAAACAACGCCGCAACGGATGTTCCACCCGATACCACTGAAAATACGATCAGTGAATTACTCGGCGGTATTAGTAAGCCTGCTGGGCAGGATGCAACGTTTACTGCTGTTGCTAAGTTTTTATCATAACCATCTTTTTCTAATTCAGGACCTAAGGTTTTACCAACCGCAGCCGCTGCTGCAACGGCTGATCCTGAAACTGCGCCAAACATCATATTGGCGAAGATGTTGACGTGAAAAAGTGAGCCCGGAATCCAACCAACCAAGAGCTTTGCAAGGTTGATGAGTCGACTCGCAATGCCACCCACATTCATTATATTCCCCGCGAGGATAAAGAAAGGGATAGCTAATAAACTGAAACTATCGATACCGGTAATGATTTTTTGACCCGCAGTAATACTCGCGACTTCAAACGGTAAGATGAAATACATGATGGTTAAAGATGACATGGCAATTGCAATCGCAATCGGCATGCTTATCGCGATCATGAATAAGAATAGGCCTAGCAGCCAAACACCAATGGACAAATCCATAATATAGAATCCTTTTAAAACTTACTTTTTGTTGGGTTCACAAAAAAGATCAAACGTATTCATGACCAAATAGATGAGGATAATAACGGCTGAAATCGGCAAGATTGAATACACTGTCGACATCGGTAATTGCAGTGCTGGAGAGAGTTGTTGTGTGGTTCTTCCCATTAAGGCGATGCCACCTTGAAGCATTGCCAGAAATACAAATGCGCCAGAAATGATATTGATGAGTAGATGTAATGCTATGTGCGCTTTACCCTTAAGATAACCATCCAATAACGTTATAGCTAAATGCCCTTTGATACCGAATAAGTAGCTTGCTCCTAATAATCCAAGCCATACCATCGCATAACGAGCAAGTTCATCAGTCCAGTTACTTGGGTCATTCAAAACATAGCGACTAAAAACCTGCCAAGTGACAGTAACGACAAGTAACATTAGTGCAAAAGAAGAGACAAAAAGAATCAGCCTATCAAGTAGGTTTCTGAAAGTTGCTAACATGGTGTGATACCTCAAAAAATTTTGCCTTAGCAAAGCCAAGGCAAAATTATATTTTCACTAAGACTGATTAAAGAGCTTCAATTTTTTCAATGAATGGAGCTAGTTTTGGATCTTTTTTCGCCTCATCAATCATAGGTTTAACAGCTGCACGGAAAGGGGCTTTATCAACTTCAACAAACGTGACACCTTCTTTCATTCCTTTCTCTTTGTTCATGTCATCTGTTGCATCCCAGATTTTGATCTGCTCTTCAAGAGACTCAGCAGCAGCTTCTTTTAAGATCTTTTGCTCTTCTGCCGTTAATGAACCCCATTTGTATTCTGAAATGATGATCACGTCAGGTGTCATCATGTGCTGGTCCATAGAGTAAAATTTGGCAACTTCACTGTGTTTCATTTCAACTAAGCTAGAAATATTATTCTCAGCACCATCAATTACACCTTGTTGCAGAGCCGTGTATACCTCATTGAAAGGTACAGGTGTTGCTTTACCACCAAGTAAGTTAACCATTTCCATCATGGTTGGAGAACCAGGAACTCGAACTTTCATGCCAGCTAGATCTGCTGGTGAGTTGATGGCTTTCTTAGCGTAGAAGCTACGTGTGCCTGAATCATAGAATGTAAGACCGATGAAACCTTTACCTTCGCTTGAAAGCAGCATCTCTTGTGCAGCTTCACTTCGCATGAAGGTTCTCATATGTGGAACGTCACGGAATAAGAAAGGCAGTGCATTAACCTTAAACGTTGGTTCAAAAGATTCGGCTAACCCACCATTGATTTTGGCCATATCAATCGCGCCAGTAACAACTTGCTCCGCTTGGTCACGTTCAGAGCCTAATTGACCGTTTGGAAAGATCTTAATCGTAAGTTCACCATTCGATTTTTCTTTAACTTTATCAGCCATGATCACCATGCCTTGGTGAGCTGCGCTTTCTAATGACATTGCATGCCCTAACGTCAAAGTTTTTGCTTGAGCGCCAAATGCCATAAGAATTGAAGCCGCTGCAATCGTCAGTAGGTGTTTTTTCATGTTCTTCTCCAGAATCCATTTTGTAAGAGGTACAGTTTTTATATGCAACGCTATAGCTAAGTTTGAAATCTAACGTTCAATTGCACATCGCTCATAGCAGTAACGTTTCATTACAATATTCTTACCCTATGAATCTTGTATTACAATACTATATGTATATTTTGTGAACTAAGGTTTATCTATTGGCCTGAGAACCTAATTGATTGTGATACCAATCATATTTGGGACTAATTAGACCATTAATCAGTTCTACTTTGGATTTTTTTGTAATTTCGATTACTTTCAACTGCTTTAAGAACAATCTCTTAGTAAAAGAGTATCGATCTATTTATGTTATTTTAAGACATTAAATTCAGTTATGGAGCACGACAAAGAAGGTCTCCTCGCTCGAAAACGCGAGTCGTGAACAGTGCTTTGTGAGGTGATGAAGGCAAGGTTTTCGGTTGGATTTAGGTAACAAGAATAGATAAAGGCAATAGAGAGAAGCTTGAGAGGATGAATTGTTTGTAACAAAAATCCGAGAGCCTTACAGCCCTCGGATTTTTGTTTTTGGTGTTCTAATTTTTAGGCGTTAAACGAATTACAAATCAGCGCCATAGATATCAAACGTGAAGTACTTAGCGGCGATCTTGTCGTAAGTACCGTTTGCTCTGATCTCTTCAATCGCAGCATTGAATTGTTTCGCCAATTTTGAATCCTGCTTTCTTAATGCTAACGCCGTACCCTCACCGATGTAGGCTTTGTCGGTAACGGCTTTGCCTTTGAACTCAAAACCCTCGCCTTCTTTCTTATCTAAGAAAGCCAATGACAGTTGATCTGAGTTGCCGAAGGTTAGATCTAAGCGACCGTTTTGCAGATCCAGATACACTTCATCTTGCCCTGTGTAACGCTTAATGTTGGCAACACTACCAAACTTGTCGGTTACGTAGCGATCGTGAATCGTACCTTGCTGAACACCGATGGTTTTACCCGCTAAGCCTGCCTCATCAACGCTGAATTCTGCGCTTTTAGCAGCAACAAATACGGCTGGTGTTTGGTAGTACTTGTCAGTAAATAAGATTTTACGCTTACGCTCTTCGGTAATGCGCATCGAAGCCATGATCACATCCGACTTTCTTGCCAACAAACTTGGAATTAGCGAATCCCAGCTTTGTGAAACCCAAGTACAATCGAGTTTAGCTTGCTCACACAAAGCATCAGCTATCTCAATATCAAACCCGACAGGCACACCGTCGCTGTTTTTATAGTTGAATGGCGGATACGTAAAGTCCGACGCTAAACGGATTTCTTTCGCCTGTACCGTTGTACCAAGTAAAGCGGCCGCACAAGCGAGTCCTAGTATTATCTTTTTCATCATTGCCATCCTAGATATGATCTTTATCGAGTTGAGATTGAATTTCTTTATGTTGAGCTTGTTGAATTTGTTTGCCTTGTTGACTCTGTTCTAATTCGGTTTGGTAACGTGTTAGTGACGTTATCACTTCTAGCATGCTCTCTTGGCTACCAATACTGATTCGAACACAGTTACGCAAAGCCGGTTCATGGTTTTGGTTCCTTGTCACAATGCCGTCCTTCGCCAAGACACTGAACACTTGGTGCCCTGCTTTTTGACGCAGCAAAATGAAGTTTGTCGATGAAGGGTAAACAGACTCGATGAAATCAAACCGCGTTAGCTCACAAGCAAACCAGTTACGTAGTTCAACCAGCTTTTGCGTCGCGTCTTGCATCACTGAGACTCGCTCATCGGACAAAGCGTCTAGCACGATTTGAGATGAGCAATCTGGCATCGGATACGGTGGAATCAGCTTCGCGACATACTGCATCACATTTTGACTCGCTAAGATAAAACCACAACGAACCGCAGCCAGTCCAAATGCCTTAGACAAGGTGCGAATCACAACCAAATGTGGATAGCGTTCAATAAGACTAACGGCTGACGTTTGTGGTTCAAATTCGATATACGCTTCATCGACGACCACTAGCGACTTCCCAATCGTGCCTTCCAATACCTGAATCAAATCCGATTTAGGAATCACATTGCCCGTTGGATTGTTTGGTGAGCAAAGAAACACGATATTCGCCAGTTCTGCCTTATTCACAATATCAGCGACGTTCAGGCTAAAGTCTTCCTGCAATGGAGAGTCCAAGGTATTAATCGCCAATGCATCAGCGCAAAACTCATACATCGCATACGTTGGAGAGCAGATAAGTATGTTGTCGCACGCCGGTTTACAGAATGTTCTGATCAGCAAATCAATCGCTTCATCTGCACCACGAACAGCCACAGTCGCGGCATCGGTACTACAGTAATCTTGATAAGCCTTAGCAATATCTTGTGGTAAGAAGTCTGGGTATCGGTTGTGACTTGCTTCTCCTTGAAACAGCGAGCTTTCCAATTCATTGGCGTTTAGCCAGACACGTCCATCACCACCAATTCTTCTTGCCGATTGATAAGGTATTAATTTTTTTACAGCCTGAGGCACTAAGCTATCAATAAAAGATGTCAAGAAGCTATCCCTTTCACAAAATCACAATGTCTTCATCATTGCCTTCATATTCAAAAAATGTGACTTATACAAATATTGAATCACAAATGATGATTAAGTATTTACATTCAAACAGAACACTATTGATAAATGAATCGAAATAATCACATAATAGCCATGATAAAAAGTCATAGGTAAAGATATGAATCGCACACTTCCTTCAACCAAAACCTTGCTCGCGTTTTTGTCTACGGCAAGGCACCTCAACTTTACACGCGCGGCACATGAGCTCAATGTTACGCAAGGTGCAGTGAGTCGTCAGGTATTGTCGTTTGAAGAAAATCTTGGGTGCGACCTTTTCTATCGTCATGCTCGGGGGTTGTCATTAACACCCAAAGGAGAAGAACTGGTTCCGCTCATCCAAGATACAATTCAGCGACTGCAATCCGCACTGAACCAAGTGGCGAGTTCCCCTTCCAAAATTAAGCTAAACGCACCGAGTTGCATTACCTCTTGGTTGCTACCAAAACTGATGTCTTTTCAAGAAGCCTACCCTGAGATTGATGTTGAGCTCACTTCTACCATCAAGCATGTTTTTGAGCCAAGTTTTGACCCGTTCGATGCCGTGATTACCTATGGCAAGAAGCCGAGCCAACAATCGATCGTCAGCCAGTTATTGTTCAACGAGCAACTCGCACCCGTCTGCCAAGCGCAAAGCATCAAACCCAATCACCTTACCAGTGGTTCCTCTTCTCTAATCAAACCGCACCAACTCGCTCACTACACGTGGTTACACGCCAACAATGAACAAAGTGATTGGCGACTTTGGTTGGAGCACATAGGAAGTCATGACCTTTCGAGCAAGAATAACCAACAGTTCGCAACACTCGATCAAGCGATGAATGCAGCTATTCAAGGATTTGGAATTGCGATAGGCGACATCACGCTTGCCAAGCAAGATATTGATTTAGGCAGATTAGTCAAAGTGAGTGAAGACAGTGTCTTTTCAGGAAATGGTTACTTCTTAATTCAGCCCAAGAATCGCCAAAATGTATCCCTAACTACATTGGTCGAGTGGCTTGTCGGTTAACAACGGGGAAATTGCCAAGCTCAAAGACCATAAGGCTTCAGTAAAGCGTCATAATGAGAATGACAACGTTCTCAAAATAAAACTATTTTCCGTCAGCGACGTATTGTTTGGTTGAGAACAGAATTAGCTTTCATTTAACTGATTGAAAAAAGAATCAATTCAATTTGATAACAGAAATATTCTGTGTCTGTGACCCAAATGGCATTCGAATTGCTTTGTCATAGATAACCCAAACAATTTACAGCAGGTTGTCTTTTCTTCGCACCCTGTCACGGAGGATAGGCTATGACCTTACAAAGACATACATATTACGGCTTAATTCACCATGGGGTTAAAACCTTATTAATGGATAGAATCGGCCACTTCACAGAGCGTGAATATCACGAGTTTCTCGACCTAACGACTGGCAAATCAACCTGTTTTGCGATGAGCGAGCAAGAACTCGAAAATACGCTAGATGATTTGAAAAGTGAGGGTTACCTTGAAGACATCAAGAAACTGATACCTCGCTACCAAACCACATCAATGCGATAACTGGCTTGAAATCGTTATAAACGATTAGCGGTTAGATGGAATTAATTGTTACCCAATTGTCTCGGGCTATTTAGCATCGGGACAGTTTTCGTTAGACTGTTGGCAACTCAACTAACTGGACATTCAGTGCCACATGAAACAAATTCTTGATTTCATTCCTCTCATTATTTTCTTTGCGCTGTATAAGATGTACGACATCTACACAGCTACAGGCGCATTGATTGTTGCTTCTGCAGTACAAATCGTTTTGACGTACATTATCTACAAGAAAGTAGAGAAAATGCAGATCATCACATTTTTGATGGTTGCCGTATTTGGTGGCATGACCATCTTTCTGCATGATGATAACTTCATAAAATGGAAAGTAACCATCGTTTATGCATTGTTCGCTATCGGCCTGACCGTCAGTCACCGAATGGGCAAGTCAGCGATTAAAGGCATGCTGGGTAAAGAGATCACACTTCCTGAAGCGGTATGGAGCAAGATCAACTGGGCTTGGACTTTATTCTTTACCCTATGTGCCATTCTCAACGTTTACGTTGCTTTCAGCCTACCCTTGGATGTTTGGGTAAACTTCAAAGTGTTTGGCTTACTGATCGCTACTTTTGCATTTACCTTGCTAACGGGTGTCTACATCTATAAGCATCTACCAAAAGATCAGCAGAACGAGTTAACGGATAAAAATACCGACGAGAAGTAACCCTAAGGGATGAGTCCTCATCCCCTTTTTGATACAATTATTATCAATATGCTATTTAACAGTGGCCAATGATACTCGTGATCATTGGCCACTGATTGTTTGTGTTCGGTGAATACGTTAAAAATACGACCACCGCGAGCGCGGCAAACACATCTATTTAAATTTAAAACAATCAATACCATTAAGAGTACAACAATGACTATTCAATCAACTTTGAACCCGATTGGTTCTTTACTTCTTCGCACATTGGCGATGCCTTCTGATACCAATGCAGCAGGCCAGATTTTCGGTGGTTGGATAATGTCTCAGCTTGACCTTGCTGGCGGCATACTGGCGAAGGAGATCTCTAACGGCAAGATTGTCACTGTTTCAGTATCGAGTATTGAGTTCAAACAGCCGGTTTCAGTGGGTGATGTTGTGTGTGTTTATGGTGACTGCACCAAGATTGGCCGTAGCTCGATGAATATCGACCTAGAAGTGTGGGTTAAGCCTGTACTTGATCACGGCATCGGCGACCGATATAAGGTTTGTGGAGCAACGTTCAACTACGTTGCTGTCGATGAGGGTGGTAAGCCTCGCCCGATCAATAAATAGTACTTTTCACCAAGCTGCTAATGTAGACGGTCTTTAGTTTCAACGAATGAAATCGCTAAAGACCATACTTCTCTCTCGCACCATTTCACAATTTCTTATCATTAGCTCTTCCAATACCAATTAGTTCGCGTAAATTAGCAAGATAGCGAATTTAAACGCCCCCAATTCAGTGAAGTAAAATAAGGATATACCAATATGTGGTACGTGATTTTTTCTCAAGACGTCGAAAATTCATTAGAAAAGCGCCTAAGTGTTCGCCCACAACATCTAGAACGCCTGCAAACACTTCACGATGAAGGCCGACTTTTGACTGCTGGCCCAATGCCTGCGATTGATTCAGACAACCCTGGTGAAGCCGGCTTCACTGGCTCTACTGTAATTGCTGAGTTTAATTCTTTAGAGGACGCACAGGTATGGGCAGACGCAGATCCGTACATTGAGGCAGGTGTCTACCAAAATGTCATTGTAAAACCATTCAAGAAAGTATTTTAACGTGAAAAAATGGATTATTGGCTCTCTGGCTTTAGCTCTGCTCGCAGGCTGTGCTTCAAGTGAGCAAGACCAACAAAGACAGCTTGAAATGATGGCGCAACACCGTGCTGGCGTTTTATCTGCCGGCCTGCCGATTGAGTATGGCCCACTGTCAGTCATGCGTGTACTGGCAAAAAACACCGTTATCGAGATCATGATGATCTACAACCAAGACGCTAAAGGTGCTAAGCCTTTAAACCAAGTCGTAGATATGAGTGTTAACAGCTACTGCACCAACTCTGAAGTTAGAGCAAACCTTGATATGGGCTTGGCTTACAACATCAAGATTCGCAACACTCGCGGACAACTGATGGTTGAGAAGTTGATCAGCAAAGAGACGTGTCAGAGCAGCAGCTAGTTTCTAGCTCGAGATTCGAACAAGTATAAAACCAGAAGGCCTCGCAAATGCGAGGCCTTTGTTGTGGTTCATCGTGGATTAACGGATCAATCAAAATCTTAGACTGAATTATACCTCAGCTGATTCCCACTCTTTACGCAGTGTCTTAGTCGCCGACACAAGGTTTGTCAGTGCGGCTTCTGTTTCTGCCCAGTTACGAGTCTTTAATCCACAATCTGGGTTCGCCCACAAACGTTCTGCTGGGATTCTTTCTGCCGCTTTCTTAAGTAAATCCACAATCCACTCCTCTGAAGGAATGTTTGGCGAGTGAATGTCATAAACACCCGGTCCAATCGCATTCGGGTAGTTAAACTCTTCAAACGCTTTCAGTAGCTCCATGTTCGAGCGAGAAGTCTCAATGGTAATCACATCGGCATCTAGCGCGGCTACTGAATCAATGATCTCGTTGAACTCGCTGTAACACATATGGGTATGGATCTGAGTTTCTGGTTTAGCACTCGCCGCTGAGATCTTAAAGGCATCGACCGCCCACTCTAGGTATTCTGCGTGGTCCCGCTTTTTCAGTGGTAAACCTTCGCGAATAGCAGGCTCATCAATTTGAATAATGTTAATGCCTGCGTCTTGTAAATCAGACACTTCATCTCGCAGAGCAAACGCCAGTTGATTGGTGATTTCTTTGCGTGAGATGTCTTCACGTGGGAATGTCCAACATAGAATAGTGACGGGTCCTGTCAGCATGCCTTTCATCTGCTTTGAAGTCAGAGATTGAGCATAGGTCGACCATTCCACCGTCATCGGTTTCTCACGTTCTATATCCGCGACCACAATCGCTGGCTTCACGCAGCGAGAGCCATAGCTTTGTACCCAACCAAACTTGGTGGTTTGAAAGCCTGCTAGATTTTCTGCAAAGTACTCCACCATATCATTACGCTCGGCTTCACCATGAACCAACACATCCAAATCTAACGCTTCTTGACGTTTAACCGCATCAGCAATATGACCTTTCAATGCCGTTGTATATTCCGCTTCGCTCAGTTTACCAGTACGGTAAGCACTGCGCTGAACTCGGATCTCTCCTGTTTGTGGGAACGAACCAATGGTTGTGGTTGGTAATAGCGGTAAGCCGAGAACTTCAGACTGATGTGCCGCACGTTCTGCATAAGGCGCACTTCGATCTGCTAGTGCTTTCGTGATGGTATTAAGGCGCTCTCGTACCTGAGGCTTGTTCACATGAGTCGCGCTCTTGCGTGCAACAATCGGCTGGCTGTAGGTTTCACACGCCAAGATAGCATTGTGGTTACCGTCTAGTGCCGCACCCAATATACTCACCTCGGTCACTTTCTGTTTCGCGAAAGCAAACCAACTCTTCACTTCATCGCTGAGTGAATCTTCTAACTCAAGGTCGACTGGACTATGCAAAAGTGAACATGAACTTGCTACCCAAAGTTTGTCTCCTAGCTTCTCTTTCACTGGTTGTAGTAACTCTAGTTGAGCGGCTAAATCAGCTCGCCAAACGTTTCGTCCATTAATCACCCCTGCTGAAAGTACCCAGTGTTCAGGTAACTTACCCACTACTTCATCAAGTTGCTGTGGTGCTGCTGCTAAGTCGATATGTAGGCCATTAACTGGTAGCTCTACTATCTTATCTAAGGTATCAGTCACCGAATCAAAATAAGTAGTGAGCAGCAGTTTTACATCACCTTGAATCACTTGATACGCCAACTTGAATGAATCTGCCCATTGACTCTCAAGCTCAAGCGAAAGAATTGGTTCATCGATTTGAACCCACTCAACCCCCAACTTAGCGAGTTTTGCCAAAATTGCTTGGTAAGCGGTAAGAAGGCGCGGAAGAAGAGATAAACGATCAAAACCCTCCTCCACTTCTTTACCAAGATATAAATAAGATAACGGGCCTAACAAAACTGGCTTCACCTTATGCCCGGATTTTATCGCTTCACTCACTTCGTCAAACAGTTGTGGCCAGCTCACTTCAAAGGAATCGTCTTTGCTGAACTCAGGCACAATGTAATGGTAGTTGGTGTTGAACCACTTAGTCATATCAGAAGCCGCAGAGCTATCTTTAGTGCCGTCACTAGACGTATGCGTACCACCGCAACAAGTCGACTGAACCTGAGATTGACCACGCCCCACACGGAACAAAGTATCTAAATCTGGGAAGGATTTTTCATCTTCAGAACCACCAGTATGGCGCTTTGGTACGTGGCCTAGAAGTAAAGTCGTTGTTAATACATGGTCGTACCATGCGAAGTCACCCGCAGTTGCAAAGCTAAGATTCGCGTCAGCTTGTACATTCCAGTTACGATTTCTTAGTTCGCTACCGAGTTGCTTTAAATCTGATTGGCTAATCTCACCGCGCCAGTATTTTTCTAAAGTGAATTTGAGTTCGCGTTTTTCGCCGATACGTGGGTAGCCTAAAATATGCGTTGTCGTAGTCATGAACCTGTTCCTTATTCAATAATTTTTAGTGTTCGATCAAACTGCCTAGCTTATGGTTTAAGTTCTTTATAAGGCGTCTGGATGGCTAAACTATCTCCCTAATTTGAACGATGAACAACGTCCAAATATTCATCTTGTTTATTAAAAATATTCATCTTGAATAATCTAAAGCTGAAAAAATTAAATCCATCTGGACATCTAGACGTTTACAAATGAAAGAAAACCCCGTAGGGTGATTATTAAGAAATATTGAATTGGCTTAGGGAATATGAGGAAAACTCATGATAGAGCTTAAACACCTTCGAACATTGACTACCTTAAGAGACAGCGGCTCGCTAACAGCGACGGCAACTTCTCTTCACTTGACTCAGTCGGCGCTTTCTCACCAACTGAAAGACCTTGAGGCGCGTATCGGTGGTCAGCTTTTCCTACGTAAAACTAGACCAGTTAAGTTCACCTCTGAAGGTGAGATTTTGCTTAGGCTTGCCGATGAGATACAGCCAAGAATAGCTAAAGCGGAGAACGAACTCGCGAGCCTGAAAGAGGATGTGAATGGTCGTTTGCACATGGCGATTGAATGTCACTCATGCTTCCAATGGTTAATGCCTGCTTTGAAGGAATATCAAGTGGCTTGGCCAAGCGTAACGCTAGATTTCTCGTCAGGCTTTGGGTTTGAGCCGCTACCCGCGCTAATGGCAGGCGAGCTAGATTTGGTGATCACCTCTGATATACAGCCTCGCTCTGAGGTTCACTACGAACCACTCTTTGATTTTGAGATGCGTTTGATCACCGCAATCAACTCACCTTTGGCAGAAAAAGCGAGCATTGAACCGCAAGATCTTAGCGATCTCACTATGCTCACCTACCCTGTTCAAAAACAGCGTTTAGATGTCGTGAAGCACTTTTTACAGCCTGCGGGTGTAGAACCTAAAAAGTGGAAACAAGCGGACAACACGTTAATGCTAGTTCAAATGGTATCAGCAGGTTTGGGAGTAGCGGCTCTACCAAACTGGGCGATCAGTGAATTCTCAAGACAAGGGCTGATTGCCAGCAAGCCATTAGGCAAAGGACTATCAAGAAGACTGTTCGCAGCGGTAAGAAACTCTGAGAAAGATAAACGTTACCTGCAAGCTTTCTTTAGCACGGCAAGACAGCAAAGTAAGAGTCACTTAGATGGCATAGAGGTCGTTTAAAGATGATTTATGGCTAAGTTAAGCTCGATCGATTCGTCAGAAACAAAAAAGTCACAGATAATCTGTGACTTTTTTTCTCTCAACACCCACAACACGCGATGCATGTCATTTTCGATAAAAGATGCGCTAATCTTTAGCTTATCTCGAGTAAGACTTAAACTGGTTAGTCAATGGATCGTATTGATAGCCAAGCATATCGAGCTTGCCCACAACACTTTCTGTATCCATTTCATACATGCTGATCAGCTCTTCAAAGCTATCGCATTCTAGGCGAAGTTTTTCATTAACGATTCCTAGCAAAATAATGCTATCGAAACCTTTGACGTTGCTTAAATCCATCTCGTACTCCTTACGAACACACTGACTAGAGTTAAGTTTAGAACGCTTACCAACGTCACGCTAAAAAACAGATCACACTTCTTAACAAGAATACGTAATTAATGAAAGTGCGTGATTAAAGCGCCCAAACTGGCGTTAAACCCACAACGGCCACCAATAACATCAACAACGAAATACTCAGTTGAAGCTTTTCAGGCGTTCTTGCGAACAGTAAATGCCAACACCACACCACGATTGAGGAGATCAACAAAGCAAAACTAAATAGCAAAGTGGAAATCACAGGTTCTAATTGAGCTTCAGACAAAGAGTAAACACTCACGACGGTCGCCAGTACTACCAACATACCGGTTAGCACGCCCACAACAGGAAGCACTCGATGAAATGCCTGCAACCGTGTCCTTGCAATCGTCAGTAGTAGATGGCCAAACGCTGCTCCTAACAGTACCACTAGCAGCAAAGTAGTAATGATACCAACAGCGGTTGCTTGCTCAGTCGCTTGTATAGCAACATATGACAACGCTAAACCACAGGCCAAGTACATCACCCAGATAGGACCAGAATCGCGAGTCTTCTTGGTTTGAACTTGAGAATAGAAATAAAAGATCGCAAACACGACCAGAAAGGCTTCAATTTTTACTGAGGCAACGGCAAGCCACAGCACGCCAATCGCAGGTAACATCTTGTGGATACGACCACGCTGCCCCGGACAAATATCCCCTTTCACCAAGATGAGGGTTAAGATCAGTTGGGCTCCTAAAAGCATCGGAGCAAATTGTACTAATAACGTTTCGACCATTGTGGATCTACTTCTTCAGACTTATTTTCGCGAATAATATCAAAAACTGCTGCGAACACTAATCAAAATCACAAATTAGCGACGTTATTCAAGGCTTCAACTATGCTGTTGTATGGTTCTTTTGTCGCCATTTATCGTAAAAAGACGAAAGACACCAGAACTAACAGGGGCATGTTCTACTGGCTAGTCTAGGCTCATGCCGCTATAATTCCCGCCTCAAAAATCAGAGGTTGAAATATGTACAGCGATATCACTCCTATTCACGAACACAAAAAATACTGGGCCGAGTGCTACGGAACTGCACCCTTTTTGCCTACCAGTAGAAAGGAGATGGATGCTCTTGGATGGGATAGCTGTGACATTATTATTGTAACTGGTGACGCTTATGTCGATCACCCGAGCTTTGGTATGGCTATCATCGGCCGTCTGCTTGAAGCTCAAGGTTTCCGCGTGGGCATTATTGCTCAACCAAAGTGGGACAATAAAGATGCCTTCATGAAGCTAGGTAAACCTAACCTATTCTTCGGCATCACAGCGGGTAACATGGACTCCATGATCAACCGCTACACCTCTGATCGCAAATTACGTCACGATGATGCTTATACTCCGAACAATGAAGGTGGCAAGCGTCCTGATCGTGCAACTCTGGTTTATTCTCAACGTTGTCGTGAAGCTTACAAAGGCACGCCAATCGTGCTTGGTGGTATTGAAGCGAGCTTACGTCGTGTAGCTCACTACGACTACTGGTCAGATAAAGTTCGCCGCTCTGTATTGTTTGATGCAAAAGCTGACATTCTTCTTTTTGGTAACGCTGAGCGTGCACTGGTTGAAGTAGCACACCGCATTGCCGATGGTGAAGACATGTCTACGCTGACCAATATCCGCGGTACTGCTATCAATCTTCCTGCGGCCCCTGAAGGCTTCAAGATCATTGACTCTTCTCGTATCGAAAAGCCGAACAAAGCGTATGTTCCGGTTAACCCGTACGAAGTTGAAACTCAGTGTGATACCAAGAAAGACGAAAAAGAAGAAGTAAAAGCGCAACCTATTACTATTCGCCCTTCTCGTCACGATGCAAAAACTACAGCGGTTCGTATCCCAGGTTACGAAAAGCTAAACAATGACCGTATTCTTTACGCTCACGCTAGTCGTATTCTGCACCTTGAGACAAACCCGTACTCAGGTCGTGCTCTGATTCAACGTCACGGTGATCGCGAGCTTTGGATTAACCAAGCGCCTATTCCATTGACCACAGAAGAGATGGACTACGTGTTTGGCCTTGCGTACAAGCGTGTTCCGCACCCGATGTACGGCAAAGCGAAAATCCCAGCATACGACATGATCAAAACCTCGGTTAACATCATGCGTGGTTGTTTTGGTGGTTGTTCTTTCTGTTCAATCACAGAGCACGAAGGTCGCATCATTCAGAACCGTTCGAAAGAATCTATCTTGGATGAGATCGAAGACATTAAAGATAAAGTACCGGGCTTCACAGGTACTATTTCTGACTTGGGCGGCCCAACGGCGAACATGTACCGTTTAGGTTGTTCAGATCCAAAAGCTGAAATTAACTGTCGTCGTCCATCATGTGTGTTCCCGAAAATCTGTGAAAAGCTAAACACAGACCATCAACACACTATCGACCTGTACCGCTCTGCGAGAAAAGTACCGGGTGTTAAGAAGATCATGATCGCTTCTGGTGTACGTTACGACTTAGCGATTGAATCTCCAGAATACGTTCGTGAGCTTGTGACTCACCACGTTGGTGGTTACTTGAAGATTGCTCCAGAGCATACTGAAAAAGGCCCACTGGATCTGATGATGAAGCCGGGCATGGGCACTTACGATCGTTTCAAAGAGATGTTCGAGAAGTACAGCGCTGAAGCCGGTAAGAAACAGTACTTAATTCCTTACTTTATCTCTGCTCACCCGGGCACAGAAGATGAAGACATGCTTAACCTTGCAATGTGGCTGAAAAAGCACAACTACGAGTGTGACCAAGTACAGAACTTCTACCCATCGCCAATGTGTAATGCAACGTCGATGTACTACTCAGAGACTAACCCTCTGAAACGCGTGAAATATAAGAAGCGTGAAGATGTTCCTGTGCCAAAAGGTGATCGTCAACGTCGTCTGCATAAAGCACTGCTTCGTTACCACGATCCTGAAAACTGGAAAATCATCCGTGAAGCACTGATCAGCATGGGTAAACAGCACCTAATTGGTGACAAAGCAAACTGCCTAGTACCAGCAGAAGACTTTGATGCACAAACACCGGCACAACGTCGTAAGTCTGGTCGTCACGGTTCACAACGCTTTGCGACTAAGCACAGTAAATCTCAGCCAGGTCTTGGTGGCGAAAGCCCACGTAACCACTCTGGTAAGAAACCGGGTGGCAAGAAGCCGAATGGTAACGGCAACGGTAGCCAAGGTAATGCTAACCAAGGTGGCGGTAATGGCAATGCTCGTAAACCAGCGACTGGCTTCATTAAGAAAGGTCCTGGTGGTCAGCAATCACAAGGTAATGGCGGCGGAAATGGCAAACCAAACCGTAACAAAGCGGGCAATGGTCAAGGTGGCAAACCTGCAAGTAACGGCAAGAACCGCCAGCGCGCAGCACAACGCTAATATCGCGAACCAGTTTACTTCGCTATCGTAAAAACACAAAGCGCAGCTATTTAGCTGCGCTTTTTTGTGTCTGCTACTAGGGAGCTTAACGTGTGAACACCCAATACTGACTAAGCAAATAGTTACTGACCATGCCCACCAAGATGCCAACCGCCATTGCGATAAACACTGCCCCAGTAAATGCAGGGAGTAACTCCGTCATCAACTTAAAGCACAGCAAATTAGGTATCGCCGATATCGATGCTGACAGCATGAACTTTTGCCACTGAATCAGCTTTTCGGACCAACTCCCCTGCCCTTTGAGCTCAAAGGTCAACACTCGATTTCCAAACCAAGTTGTCGTTGCAGCTACGATGAAAGAACCAATTCGAGCACTCATCAAAGGCAGTCCAATAACGTAATGCAGCAATGCAAACACGGCACAATCGACAACAAAGCCACCCGCCCCCACCATAGCGAATTTAATCATCTTATGGTGAGGTTGTAGTTTTTTGTTTAGCGCGTCGAACTTGTGGCTAAACAGTCTCGATGACGAGTTAAAATTGAACATCGCCATCACTTCGAATATGGCTCAACGATAGATTTGGTTTGATATTTTGGCTATGACAACTAAATAGAGCGCGCTTGATCTTCACCGTCGGTTCTAAAATACAGGTTAACGCGTTGTCTTTAATCTTGGTTTCTACTTCCGCTCTTTTACCAATCAGATAGAACTTGTCGATACCATCTAACTGTTCAACATCGAGTAACTTTTTCGCTTGTCCATGACTGTAAAACTGCCCGGAGAACGGTCGTTTACCGACATAAAAGCTCGGCGCTTCATCCGTAATCTGTTCGAAGATAATACGGTCACTTTTCTCATTCGCTTTGCCTAAGTTGAGGTAGACCATTGCAATCATTAGCAACACAGGTAGCACTAAAGCCACACTCGAGAACCACTTCTTATCTTTTTCTACTACAAGCATTGCCACCAACAAGCCAAGGGCAGGAATGCCTGGCAACACATAGGCAGGAAGAATATTACCCGCCATGGTAAAAAGAATCAGAGGAGAGACCAACCAACACACGAGGAATGAAAACAATCCACTATGTTCAGCGTTAACTTCTGCGATTTTCTTACGACGGGCGAAAGTCAAAATAGGCAACACAATCGACCACGGTGCAGCCGCTTGAAGCCAAAACAACCAGATCATGCCTCTTGCTTGGTCATGGGCAGAACCGTATAAATCGCCCTCCCAGCCACTCACAACAAAACGCTTAAAGTGCTCGCCAACAATAAAGTAATCAATAAAACCCGGTGTTGCCATTTCAGCCATGATGTACCAAGGCAAGGCAATCGCCAGCATCACACCTAAGCCAGACAACAGTGGAAAGCGTTGCCATAACACTTTGAAAGCGCCAAAGAAGCCATGTTGCAATACTAACCAAGGGAAAACAGCGATACCCATGATCACAATCGCTACCGGCCCTTTTGCAAGCAAGCCTAGTGCTAAACCAATGAAACCAACATAACCCCAAGACCGATTAGTCTCAGCATTGCCCTCTCCCTTACAACTCTCTCCTCCTAACCAACATAGGTAAAAACCTAACATGGCAATGGTCATCGCTAACGTTAACGCCATGTCGGTCATCACAGCACCCGCCGCAATAGAGAAAATCCCACATGTCGCCAATACCACAGCCGCCACCAAGGCACTTTGTCCGGTACGCTTAGCCATGTATGCAACCAACAGAATCGTCGCAAAACCTGCTAGCCAGTGTGGTGCACGCACAGCAAACTCACTCAAACCAAACAGCTCAATCCCAGCCGCACTCATCCATGTGAACAACGGTGGTTTACCCCAGAAAGGGATGCCGTAATCAAATTGAGGGGTTAACCAATTGCCGGTTTCTACCATCAAGCGAGCCATTTCTCCATAGCGCGCTTCCGTAGTATCCATTAAAGGGTATGTCGCCAGAGATAAGAGCCTTAGAACCAATGCAAAAGCCAACAAATACCATAGGTGCGTTCGGTTCAGGCTCATGCTGACTCCTCTAATTTAAAATGTGTTTTTAATGCTGGGGTATCGACCACCGATTGAATCAGATACAAAGGGCGGTTCTTGGTCTCAATGAAAATACGACCTATGTATTCCCCCATTAAACCAATACTCAGAAGTTGAATGCCGCCAAGGGCAAGTTGAACCACCATCATGGATGGGTAGCCAGTAATAGGCTCACCAAACATCATGGTTTTGAACACGATGAAGACGCCATACACAAAAGCGGTAAGCGCCACTAATCCACCAACGGCCGTCGCAATACGCAGTGGGCGGATAGAAAATGATGTGATGCCATCCATCGCCAATCCGATGAGTTTCAGGTAGTTCCATTTCGTCTCGCCACAGAAGCGAGCATCGCGCTTAAACTGAATCGTTGCTTGTCTAAAACCTGGCCATGAAAAGATGCCTTTCATGTAACGGTTACGTTCAGGCAGTTGGTTGATATGGTCGACAACCTCTCGGCTTAACAATCGGAAATCACCCACATTTTCTGGAACATCGATCTTCGCCGCCACGTTCATGACTTTGTAAAAGCTTGCGGCTGAAAACTTCTTAAACCACGTTTCACCGTCACGTTGGCTACGCTGCATATTGACGACGTCATAACCTTCGCGCCATTTGGCAATCATTTGAGGAATCAGCTCGGGCGGATCTTGCAGATCGGCATCGAGCAAGATCACGGCTTGTCCTCGGCAATGTTCGAGGCCAGCACTCATCGCTGACTCTTTACCAAAGTTACGGCTTAAACCGATCACAGAAATTGAGCTATTGATTGAAGTGAATGAACTCACCAAATTCAAGCTGTTGTCTTTGCTGCCATCATCGACATAAACGATTTCACTGGTGATGGGTAAGCTATCCAGCACCTTAGTTAAGCGAGAATGAAACTCTTCTAACACCTCTTGTTCATCGTAAAATGGCACAATGATCGATAGTGAAACGGCAGGGTTGATCCGTGATGTGGAGACTTTAGGTCGGCTAATATGAAGTTCAGACATAATACGTTCTTCTATTTTTTAATCTGAAGCCAATCTACCCTCCCATAAGTGAAAGTTATGTTATTGACATATTTTTCACGCTCACTCAGGATAATGTTACTGTCTATTTCTGTATGAGAATCAAAATGAAACGAGTTCTATTAGTCGAAGATAACCGTGAAATTGCAGGTGTCTTGTTTGATTATTTTGAGTGTATTGGCATGGAACTCGATTACGCAGACAACGGTGAACTTGGCCTACAACTCGCGTTGGAAAACTCATTTGATATCATCATATTGGATCTGATGTTGCCAAGAATGGACGGCCTCACGGTTTGTAATAAACTGCGAGACCAAGGCAACGCGACACCTATTTTGATGTTGACTGCGTTAGATAGCCGCGATGATATGTTAAAAGGGTTTGAGCATGGTGCCGATGACTATCTAACCAAACCTTTTGATTTGGATATTTTGGAAGCCAGAATGAAAGCGCTTGTTCGTCGTTACCGAGGAAAAGTAGCTTCTTCTAAATTGCAGTTTGATGAACTCACCATCGACCAAAAAACGCGTAAAGCGTACCGTCAAGATAAGTTACTCGCACTCAACCCAACCACTTACACCATCCTTGAGATGTTGTGCCAAAAAGCACCAGAAGTGGTTACTCGCGAAGATATTTCCTACAAACTCTGGGAAGAAGACGAACCCAACAATGACGTGTTGCGCAGTCACATCTATCAATTACGTAACCAACTCGACAAGCCGTTTGATACTCAGATGTTGATTACCGTCCCTAAAGTTGGATTCCGTCTGGAGTCATCGAATTGATTTTAAATGTTCTCACGAGCACCAAAACCCTAACCGGCCGCTTAGCGGTTTTCTTTGGGTTAATGGCCGTGATTGTATCGGCCTTTGTCTATTTAGTCTTTGTTGCCGCACTCTACATGTCAGAAGATCGCGTCGGTGAAAGACGCATCCTGATCGACCGTAACTATGCGGTTGGTTTATTCCAAGCAGGGGAAAGCGGTACGTTAAGAATTGATGACCTGACAATCGCCTACAATGATCTTTCATTGATACCTGCCGAATACCTCAAATACATTAAAGGCAAAGAAAGCTTTGTTGGCGAGGTAGGTGAAGAACCTAACTCTCGCATGGTGTATGTTGGTGAGTATTCTGATAAAGGTCAAACCCACCCAATCGTTCTGCTTTCCGAGATCGACCGCGTCGAGTTTGAGATTTACGAACTGGTTTATGCGACCACCTTTGTACTAACATTACTCTCTATTCTAATTTTTAGCTTTGGTGCTCTGCTCTATCGATTATCTAAACGACTGATTGAACCCTTCAATTCTATTTCCGAACAATTGGAATCCAATAAGCTCAACCTCAATGAAGAATTTAGTGTCAATGACGACGCCGCAGTTGAGTTTCGTCAGCTCACAGATCAACTCAATCAGTACCGAAGAGAAATCAATTCCTTACTCAAACGTGAACAAGCCTTTGCTCGCTACTCAAGTCATGAACTAAGAACACCGTTAACGGTCGCTCGTGGCGCAAATAAATTACTGCTAAGAAGCGAAACCACCGAGTTTCAATCTCGCCAGATTGAGCGCATTGATGAAGCCATTGTTCAGATGTCAGAGATGGTCGATGCCCTACTCGGCCTCGTGCGTTACGAAAGAAACAGTGACGATGCGCCACTGCGATTGTTTAGCCAACAAGAGTTAGAGACTATCGTCTCAAAAAACTCAGCACAGGCGGATGAGAAAGACGTCGACATCTCCATGTACGTTCAATCAGAACCCACAATTCAGGCCACCAGCGCGATAATGAATATGTTGGTCGGAAACTTGTTGAGAAATGCCATTGCAGCGACCAATAGTGGCACCGTAACGGTCACTCTGTCCCAAGAGAGTGTTGTGATTGAAGATCAAGGCGAAGGCCTACAAGAACAGTACAATCCGAATGGGCATGGGTTAGGTTTATTGATTGTCGAGGACTTATGTCAACGCTTCCAATGGGGCTTTGAATTGGTCAATCGCAGTTGTGGTGGATGTACCGCTAAGATCACCTTTCAAACCGATCTATCCTCATCAATCCCAGAGCAAATGAATTCGTAGTTCACGGCTCAATATCGAACGAAAACTTGATTTAGTTGGTTTACAGCGGTCCCTAGCTACTAGATACTCGTCAGTCCTATTTGAACTATAAATGCTGGCTCTGAGTCAGCATTTTGTCTAAGTGCGATGAAACTAAATAATAGCCCTGTAACTCAACATCAATACAACGAGCACACCTTTTTCTTAAAGCGTGACGATCAGCTTCACTCCCACTTTTGCGGCAACAAAGCCAGAAAGTTCATGAAGCTACTGGAAGACGATAGCCCAAACACCACCACTCTAATAAGCTATGGTTCCGCTCAGGCTAACTCCTTGTTCTCACTCGCCGCACTTGCGAAAATCAAAGGCTGGACGCTTGAGTTTTACGTCGACCACCTGCCTCAATGGCTACAAGAACGCCCACTCGGCAACTACCGTGGCGCTATCGATCTAGGGGCTAAGGTTATTTCAGTCAAAGAAACAGGCTCTGAGCTTCATCCACAAGAGTATATTGAGCAAGTAAGACAACCTGACTCACAATGCATTGTGTTACCAGAAGGTGGACGCTCTCAGCTTTCTGAATACGGCGTGAAGCAACTGGCGATTGAAATACTCAGCTGGACGCGTTTCGAAAACAAACACGATTTCGTGGTAGTACTTCCAGCAGGCACAGGCAGCACAGCTCTGTATCTGCATAAGCATTTAAAAATGCACAACATCCCAGTGTTAACTTGCGCTTGTGTTGGCGGCAGTGATTACCTAACACAGCAGTTCAATGAACTCGGCGAAACCGATCACCCGCAGATATTACCACTTAAAGCCAAACACCACTTTGGTAAGCTTTACCAGCAGGACTATCAAACTTGGTTGGATCTGCAAGAACAGACGGATATTGAATTCGACCTGCTCTACGACCCATTGATGTGGCAATGCCTAGAGCAATGGCAAGAAGAGAACCCAACAAAAACCGTCATCTATATCCACCAAGGCGGCATCTTAGGTAATGAGTCGATGTTGCCGCGCTATCAACGTAAGTACCCAGAACTTCGAAGTAGTCACACCGCTGATAACGCTACTTGGTAGTAATCCGTTCTTTTCTACTCTAATACCCCCCGCGTTTCTGCGGACCTGAGAATTTCTCAGCACATCATGAACAGCTATCGCACTCCCTTTCGATGGCTGTTTATCAGTAATCGCCACCTGCTATCCCTGCCATACATTTCAAGTTAGAGACATAAATCTGGCGAGAATCATCGCGTTATCTATACTTTCGATTGGAACGTCAATTGTCATCGAAAGGAATTACGCATGCGAAAACTCACTACGCTCGGCCTGTTTTCAGTTTTACTGCCCTTCTCTGCGATTTCAGGAGAAAACGTCACTTATCAAGTCGATGGGATGGATTACGAAGGTTATTGGAGTGAAGCCAGTGACCAAGCGCCTTTGGTACTGCTAATACACGATTGGGATGGCTTAACCGATTACGAAAAGAAACGTTCTGAGATGCTCAACGAACTCGGTTACAACGTGTTCGCCATCGATCTATTTGGTAAAGGCATTCGCCCAACCGAAGTGAAAGACAAAAAACAACACACAGGTGAACTGTACAAAGACAGAGAGAAAATGCGTGCGCTACTCAACGCAGGAGCCATGGAAGCGAAAAGACTTGGCGGCAACTTAGATAACAACGTAATAATGGGATACTGCTTTGGTGGAGCTGCTGTATTGGAAGCCGCTCGTGCGGGAATTCCTTCGAAGGCTTACGTAACCTTCCATGGCGGTTTATCAACACCAAAAGGCCAAGACTACTCGCAGACTAAAGCTCCCGTAGTCGTGTTCCACGGCACGGCTGATGCCATGATTTCAATGCACGACTTTGGAAGCCTCGCCGCTCAACTTGAATCAACCAAAGTTCCGCATGAGATGATCACTTATAGTGGTGCGCCGCATGCCTTTACCGTATTCGGCTCAAACAACTATCAACAAGAAGCTGACCAAAAATCTTGGGATAGATTTACCCATGTGCTAGAAACCACGACCAGATAATCTTCTCCCTCAGAACCCACAACCCCATTCGAAAACTTAAGAATGGGGTTGTTTAATTATCACTGCATCATCTCGCTACAAATAGCGGTGGATACTTAAGTCATCAGTTTTAATATCACTAGCTGAGCCACTGACCACGCTTGCCAAGATCTTTCCTGAGCCACATGCCATTGTCCAACCTAATGTCCCATGTCCAGTATTTGTAAATAGGTTCTTGATAGGCGTCTTACCGATAATAGGCGTACCATCCGGCGTCATTGGTCTTAACCCAGTCCAGTATTCAGCCTTAGAAAAGTCACCCGCTTGTGGGAAAAGATCTTTAATCACCATATCAATCGTGGCTTTGCGTTTTTCAGGGATAAGGTAATTAAACCCCGCAAGTTCAGCCGTCCCTGCAATGCGAATACGATCATCAAATCGCGTCATCGCTACCTTGTAAGTTTCATCCATCACAGTCGAGGTTGGTGACTTATCTGCATTCACGATCGGCAGTGTTAGCGAATAGCCTTTCACTGGATAAACCGGGATCGACAAATCGACTTGCTTCAACAGTTCTCGAGAATAGCTTCCTGAAGCGACCACGTAAGCATCCGCTTTGAACTCGCCTTGAGTCGTTGTAATACTCTCAATGGTTTGATTCTGATGATTGAGCCTAACCACTTCGGTATTAAACACGAACTGAACGCCGAGTTGCTTGGCTTTTTCGGTCAAGGTTAAACAGAACTGATGACAATCACCGGTTTCATCGTGTGGTAAATACAGGCCGCCCACCAGCTTGTCTTTAACGTCTGCTAAACCAGACTCCACTGACAGACACTGTTCAACATCAAACAGCGAGTGTTCGATTCCACTCTCTGTTAATAGCTTCATATCCTGCTGAATAGCGTCCAATTGTTTTTCGCTTCTGAATACTTGCAAGGTGCCTTTCTGCCGGCCCTCATAAGCCAAATCTTCACTGATTCTTAGATGAGTCAGGCAATCTCGGCTGTAGTTAGCGACTCGTAACATCCGCGATTTATTCTGTGCGTACTTGGCTTCATTACAGTTGGCGAGCATCTTAGTCGCCCAAGACATTAACTCTGGAGAAAGAGAAGGCTTCACTTTAAGTGGCGCATGTTCTTGGGTAAGCCATTTCATCGCTTTCAAAGGGATGCCCGGTGCCGCCCATGGTGATGAATAACCGTAAGAAATTTGCCCGGCATTCGCAAAACTGGTTTCTTTGCCACTGCTATCTTGACGATCGATAACCGTCACCGAGTGGCCCTCTTTCGCCAGATACCAAGCACTGGTCAAGCCAATCACACCGCTGCCAATTACAATTACTTCCATTCTCTTCCCCTAATGCCCGACAAAGCCAAAACCAGCCGAACACAACTGTCAGTGTAAAACTCGTTTCGTTAATGGTTTGTAACTTATTCCGCACGTGTTGACTTAACAATAGAGAAAGCGTTGACAAAAACTCAATTCGACTTAAAAACGAATTCGGCAGTTTGAAAGTGTGATATTGGCGGTATTTGAAAGCTTAGGTAGGAGTCGCTAAGTAAATCAACTAAGCCTAGATATTGTAAGCGTCATGGCTTAAGAAAGTGGCGTTCTCGAGTAAGAAATCCAACAAGGTTTCGGCTTGTAGCGTAAGTGCACGGCCTTTCAAAGATTGAACCTTAACCGTCGCCTTCGATAGCATCTCCAACTCGGTCGCAACCACTTCAATCTGCCCTGACTTTATTTCATCGATCACAGTGAGCTTAGGCATAAAGGTGACGCCCAACCCTGCTGAAACGAAGTTAGTCAGTGCCGTGACTGAGTTAGTTTGAAGTTTTGGCTGCAAGGTAAGATGGGAAATTTGTTCAGCCTGCTTTACTAGCCTCCCCATACCGGTCGAGTTATCGATCAAGGCGAGAGAAGCGTCTTGAATATCTTGCATTACCACTGGTGCTTCTTTCATCGTAAGGAAGTGCCCCTTCGGAGCAATCAATTCGAGCGGATGGCTGCGTTCAACGTGGGAGTGCAGTTTAGGGTGCGGTGCAGACGCATAGGTTATCGCAAAGTCTATCTGTTGATCTTCCAACATCTTGACTGCATCCAATGCCCCAGCGATCTCAATAGAAAGATTGATATCAGGATAACGAGTCATGAAGGTTTGCATCGGTTTTGACACCAAGTTGGTAATAAACCCTTCACCGATAGCAATGCTGACATTGCCTCCTTTGAGGTTTTTAAGCTTAGTTAGTCGAGCAAGTACAGCGGCCTCTCCACGAACAATGGAACGGTAGTAATTCAGCAGTTCATTACCCGCTTCGGTTAACAGTGATTGGCGGTTGTTGCGCTCCCATACTTTCATTTCCGCTTGCGCTTCTAACTGTGTCAACATCCGACTCATCGCGGCAGGGTCAACGTTCATCATCTTAGATGCCTTACGTAACGACCCATATTTTGACAACGCATTTAAATACTCAAGAGCACGGATATTAAAGTGGTGCATTCAACTTCCTTGTGATTCGACTAACACTTGATCAAGCGTCTCACAATTTTACTACGAACATATATCCCAATTTATCAAGATTGTAATTGCACTTTCTAACTTGTGCACCGAGTCACTTCAAGACATCACATCAAAGGCTGATATACGTGTTTTAGCTTGCTGTCGATAAAACAAAGGCGACAACTTTCGTCATCACCTTTGAGTTGTTACTTCTTGTAGAGCAACAATCATTTTCACTGATGGACTTAGGCATCAAGTAAAAGGTTCGGTCGAATCAAGTCATAAACACAAGCAAGTTCACTGCTGAATTCAAACTGTTTGTTGATAATGCCGCCAGCCATATGAGGGTGCCCGCCGCCAAAACCAATCCCTTTTTCATTAAGGGCCCTTCTAACTATCTTCGCGACATTGTTTTTTGAACACTCTGAACGGAGAGAGATAAAGGTCTTCTCTCTATTTCTAGCAGTGAGAACAACAATATCGAGCTCATCAACACTCAGCAAGAAATCACCTAACACGCCAAGCATATTTTTAGGGCAACCTTCAGGAAGCACAGCAAATGCTGCGTTTTTTTCACGACGTAAGCTATCGAGCATGGAATAGAAAAGTTTTAATTCATGGAACTCTACTTGATTACGACAAATTTTGTTAACCATATCATTATTGGCCTTCGCTTGAAGATACAACAATGCTTTTAGATCTGCAGTCCCTACCCCTCGGGTAAAGTTTGCGGTATCAAAACTCAGACCAACCAATAGTGCTGTCGCAATATTTTGGGGCATCTGCAGAGAAAAATAACGATAATACTCAACCATTATGGTTGCTGTTGAACCATAGTTTGAACGTATATCGGAATACCATACAAAATCAGGTGCTTTCACTTGATGGTGGTCGATCACTCCGACCTCAAGCCCCGGAAAATCGATGACATTTTTCTCACCAATACAGCCATCAACAACAATAACCTTGTCATCCGGTTGTAGTTTCAAATCTTTTGGCTGATAGATTGGAATATCTAACCAATCTATTAAGTTCCTGAGTGACACTCGATCTATATAACCATGAAACGTAATATATGGGCGCAACCCTTTGCTTTTTAATAAGTATGCTAAAGCGTATGCGGAAGAAATCGCATCATGGTCAGGGAAGTCATGAGCTTGAATAATGATTCTGTCATCACCCTTAAGCCGTTCTAGAAAGCTTTCGAACTTTAAATTTGCCATAATCCCACTGCTAATAAAGTTCTAGCTTGATCATAAGCTAGAACTGATGTGTTAATGGTTAACTCTTATGAATTAAACGATATTCGGTGTTAGACAAAATAGCTTCTTCTAAAGCCCCCACACCTAACGTACTGTAACCATAGAAATTAGGTTTCGCATTCAAACGTAAAGACTGTACGCTTTCTACAACGTTCTCGTCCATTGTTAAAGCGTCTACCACTTCCGAAAGCAACTTCCTGTTCTCTTGTGACATCGGCGAAATAAACTCACTCGCACCACTGATTGATGAGTACAAGTAGCCAAATTCGCCACCATTATTCTCTTCAATGTAGTAGTTACCTGTTCTTGCAAACGATGCACGGATCTCATTGACACTTTCAATAGAACTAAACGTCTGTGCAAAAAACTCAGAACCACCTGCATGCTCGAATGTTTCTGGAGCAAAGTCTTCATTTGGGAAGACCAGATAAGCGACGATCGCATTATCTCGAGTAATCGCAGAAAGGATGAAGTTGTCGTCCTGGTAGTACTTAATCACATCATCCGTTGTAGCGCGCTTAATATAAACAGGCGCACCAAATGTTTGGTCTAAGGTTTCGGCAGATGAACGAATATAGATTTTGTCCAACTTTCTATGCGATGGAATGTCTGTCATTTGAGAAAGACCAAAATCGAACATCTTTTCTAGCGCGTCAAAGCTGTCATTAAAGCCGCCCAAAGCAATGGAAATAACCGACACTAAGCCGATAGTGCGTGCCATACCGCCCTTCTTCTGCTCTTCCAACAGAGACTCTTGAGTGTCTTGAAGTTCTTGTAACTCTTCCTGTATATCTTTTTGAATATCCTTGTTTTGCTCTTCAGACATTTTTAACCTTTGATCTCGTCGATTTTATCCATTAGCGCATCTGTACCATCTTCAGCCTTCTCTTGAACTCGCTCAAAAGCATCCGTGTCCATGGTGCTTTCAATTTCATCGCTGTAATTAAGACCAAGATAAATGCCGATACCGATAAATACTAAAGCGAAAATTTTAAACATTGCTACTCTCAATTCATTAACTGGTAATCCAAGTACATGCCAATGACATGTACTTGTTTGTTTTGCTTAACTAATTTATTACTTATACAAAGCGATACGACTGTTTACTTTCTTCAAGTAATTTTTGGTTTCGTCGTACGGCAGATTAACCACTAGCTGATCATAGACTTGTTGAGGCGTCAGCTGGTTGATAATCTTCGATGCTTTGCCAATACTGGTGGAGCGATCTTTATTGAACGCTCTAGCCACATTACCCGCACCAGTGTTATATGCGGCAATGACACAGTACAAACGGCTTTCGTCATTCTTTATCTTGCGAAGATACTTACTGTTTAGGATGTCTAAATAGGCCGTACCTGTTTCTACGTTGATAACTGGTTGATACAGATCCGCCACTTTCATTGGCGCGTCGATATTACGGACTTGTTTGTTAACGTCATGACCCGCACTGGTTGGTACCACTTGCATCAAACCAAACGCAGGCACGTGTGATTTCGCATCCGGACGGAACGCCGATTCCGAGTGCATGATTGCCATAATCAGTGCAGCATCAACTTCCCAGTTTTTACTCTCGTTTTCAGCCAACGCACTGTACTTGCTCGCGCGCGCTTTTAAGCTGTTCTCAGGAAGCTTAACTTTGTAACTGATCACTTTTTTCGGCTTAGCCGGGGCCGCCGCAACGTCAACGGCTGGCTTAGGCTTTACCACTTGTGGCTGTGGCGCTTTTTCGACGACTTTTTCCACAACTTTTGGCGGCTGCTTTTTTGTTGGCGCGGGCTCTAGCTTGGCAACCTCTTTTGATACTTCAACCTTTTCAGCTGGCTTTACGATCTCAACTTCTGGCTCTGGTCGTTTAACCTCAATACCATGTTTGGCACGCATTTCGTCATACAGCTTGGTTTGCGCCGCAATACGTTCCTGAGCTTTTGCCAGTAGTGCCATTTTCTTGTTATGAGCACGCTGGTAAATGAAAGAGTCTGGAATACCAGTATCAGATAAAATCAATCGCTCGGCTTGCACATCCAACTCATTCATCTGGCTTTGCGTCTGCTGGATAACGAAGTTTTTCTCTTCTTGCTCTTTCTCCAAAGAGTAAAGCACCGCGTGGTCTTCTGCTTTTAGCTCCGCTAGCTCAACGTTTTGACCAGCAACCTCAACCGGAATGTTTTTAACAAGCGCTTTAATCTCTTCAGGGCTGCTATCTTCATCCACCAATACAGATACTGTTGCAGTATTGGTTTCGTAATCGACTGAAGTTTTCACCTGATCGTCTTGAGAGTAATCCACCTGCTTGGTTTGAGATGAAACCTCACCCTCGCCCCATGTCTTGATTAGATCGGTTCTGCGCTCATCGAGGTTGTTAGTATATTCATCACGCCAAGCTTCGTACTCATCCAAATAAGCATTAACGTAAGCATGAAACTCTTTGACTTTGTCTTCTTGAGACTGGCTTGCTTTGGCAACAGCATTGTTTAGCTGCTGCTTTTGTTCTTCTGACACAGCAAATGCCTGAGAACTAATAGCTGCCGAAATAACTACAGCTAACACGGTCTTATTGATCATTTTGTACATAGTTCACTCCCAGAGTGTATAGAGACAAAAGGCCACTCAAATGGCGGCCTTTTTCACTAATACTAATCGCGGTTCCGTTCGCGGTTATTTTTTCAATGCATCGAACGCCGCCGCAAGGTCTGCTGCCGCTTTCTCATTGTTGAATTGATCCCACAAAGCAGAATCTTCACCACCAACTTCATCAATTACTTTGTTCATATTCGCATCGTATGCAGCTTGGTCCATACCGACTAGAACGTACAAGCCGCCCGTTGGGCTTGCTTGGCTTACGATAATGCGGCTGCTAGTAAGCGTTTTATTCACGACTGTCTTAGTGATGTTCTCGAATGTCTCTTGAACATCTTCAGTCACTAGCGTTATACCCTCTGCTGCCGATGTAGAAGTCACACCTTCAGTAGCCGCTTGGAATAGGTTGCTCACGTCAGTTTCAAACTCAGCTGCAAGGTTTACACGAGCATCATTGACTGCAACTTTTCGCATAACGCTCATACCAGCTGCACTCTTCTTGGAGTAGCCTTTTGCCGCTGCAGCGATATCGCTTGGTATCACATCACAAATCCAACCCGGCGCAGATACGGTAGGTGCATCTGGGAAAGTACATGGAGCGAAGTTTTGCGCTTCCTTAACCGTCGCGTTGTTGCTCTGACAGCCAGCTAGAACTGCTACTAGTGAAGTTGCAATAAGTAGTTTTTTCATAAATTAAAATTCGTTCTTTAAGTTTTCGACATGACATGATGGATCCAACAGAGGGCAGTCAATGCTTGATGCATCTACCTTACTAATTGTTCCTTGCTTAACTTTCAGTGATACTTCTTCATCAATTACCACCCAAGAATACTTGTTAGTTACAGCATTTTGCTCATTATTTACAACGTAGCCTTCACCGATTGGGTGAATTTCAGTTTCGCCTTCCATAGATTTCATAGCGTTAGAGAACAAAATATCTGCGCCTGGTTTAATCTTCTGGTTTTTACCCATCGCAATGCGTACTTGTGTGCCCGCCTCACATTGGCGCATCTCAAGAACAGGTGCACTTGCCGCTAGCATTTTGTTAAGTTCGGTAGAGTAATTGACCGCTTCTGCTGCTGCTTTAGCCGCCATGGAGCCATAAGTCGCGTTACTAACAGGACAACGTGAATTATTTGTTTCCGTAGAGGAATACTCGTCGCCTTCAAGCTTGATTCGCTTAACAACTTCCATACTTGGCAGTACAACAACTTTTGCTACCGCTTCTACGTCAAAGTCGTAGCTACATGAAGGCGCGATTTCCACTGTTTCGCCATCATCGTTTTTATATGTGCGGCGCTCGCTAAACGATGTACTTAGGTCAGCGTGTGTAACCTCCGTAATAATCGCGTAATCGGCGATTGGTACACCTTTAGTGCTTAGGCGACCGCTCTGCTCGGCCAGTTTAATTTCACCTTTTACTTTGTTGGCAATTTTGCGATCAACAAGGTTTGCACCTGTCTCGTCAATCTGGGTCTCTATTGCATTTCGCATTGCTGACTGGATTTTGTTCGAAGCAGAGTTTTCAAAATCAATGTCGACAGGAAGAACAACAACCTTCATATTTTCTGAAGATGGGATTTGAATTTCAGCAGTTTCAATATCTACACGCGTATCAGGAGTACAAACAACATCTTCCTTGATAACACAGCCAGTTAAACCAGTGATTACAGCACTAGCCATTAACGTTTTCTTTAACATATATTCTCTCCCGAATATGTTTATTTTATTTTTCTAGGACTAGAGGTTCGCTATTTAATTAAGCCCAGCGCAGTCCAAATCCCTTTCTCTTTTATTTGCTCATCAAAGTGGCGAGCAGCCCCTTCGTCGGCATATTTGTAGCTAGTTACAGAATTTCCTGTAGAGATAATTTCACTACGTGACACTGTTTTAGATTTCTTATTTATAATTTTGATATTAGAGACCAAGGTTGAAATATACGCGTCTCCGACTTTGTTTCTTCGACGCTCAGAATCCACTTTCAACACATGAGTTTGGTTTTTGTTCTTTGAAGTTGAGGTCGCGATATTGAACTCTGATAACTGGTTCCCCAGCAGTTCAATTGCTTTTCTTGACTCTCTATCTGAAGAGAGACGGATGTTAATTTGGCTGCTTAGTTTTTGGTGTGTAATAGTCAGCAGTTCGATTGCGCTGATGTCAGCTTTATAACTAGGCTTCAGAGATGAAAGCATTGCGATACGCACAGAAGCATCGTGTTCAGTTTGATAAACACTGCGATTGTCTAACCACCAAAGTAATTTATCTTCGTGAGAAAGCGCATCAAGTTCGATTTGAGATTTACGGTTTAGATCTTTTATTTCGCGAATCAACTGTTGAGTCACGAGTGACTTTTTCACTCTTACTTCGACAAACGCACCAAGATCATTCTCTTCCATTTGTACATATTCGATACCATTTAAGGTCAAGGATTCAGTCTTAGTATTAACTTTGTTATCAACTAGACTATTTGAAAAACCCTTACCATTGGTTTCTCGAACGGTGTCTCTCATGTAAAAAGACGACTCGACTTGAGTCCATAACTTTTCGTTGATGTTGTTTACAGCAATTTTTTTAGCATGAGACAGAGTTAGCGCTTGAGAAACTGCATAAATGTACTCGTCACTGTCTACTTTAGGCTTTAGATACCATTCAGGTTTTGTAGATTGACAGCCAGAAAGAACAAGCAACGCGAATAGCGCTATGAAAAAGCGAACTATTTTTTTATTTGAAGACATTTGGAACCAACATCGAAAAAGTTTGTCGCAATCTTATATCCTCAAAATTAAACATTCAAACGACCAAATTTATAGTTTGATTAATTTTTGAGCCAAATATATTTATTTTCTATTGATCTCACACATCAAATTCATACAAAACCTCCGTTAATTAACAAAAAAGACAATACAAAGCCTTGATTTTTAGGCAATTAATGTAAATTATAAATTACACAATAACTCTTTATTTTCCATTGATAAAAACGTGAACAAAGTCTTAAAAAAACCGAATTTCGGTTCAAAAAATACACATAACTTTGATTAAAAAAGTGATATTCATTCAATAAAAGTGAGATACTGATCTCAATGACAAATTTGATATTAACAGCAGATTTTAGTCTCTACCCTAAATAAAGATACCAGACAGACACTCGAAAAAATGAAATTCCGTTAATCACAACAATGTTAATAAATCACTATCGCGCGGGATTTACAGAAATGAGCTGTCTATTTCTCATGCCAATACTGATAAAAATGAAAATAAGGTCTAATTAAATGGATATCAGAAATATAGGCCATTAGCGGATAAATAAAGATGGGAAGTAGATCTTGTGGGAAGATAAATTATTTTTAGTTTCTATTTAAATCGAACCAAGAAACCAAATAAAACACCAACAGACAATGAATCCTTATTAAAAATAACCTTCATAGACAGAAAGTACAGATACCACCTTAAGGGTAGTTTCACTTTTATCTATGAAGGGTTTGAGCATGTCTTTCTGACTATTTTAGCGCGAGTAACTTGTCCGTAAACTCGGCAAAACCATATCCGCCAGGTTGAGTCATCACAACGACTGGATGGTGTTCAAGGCGTTGCCAATAGTGCTGAATGTTAGATACCCCAACGCTATTTGATAAGGCTTCAAACATATATTGGTCGTTCATCGAGTCACCGACATAGCAACTACGCTCAAGTATCTCTTGGTCAGATAACCCCTTCTCTTTAAGAAAAGCGGTCGATGTCGCTTTCTTAGAGTGCTCACCATACCAAGCATTGATGTGAATAGAGCTTGCTATCGCATGTGCACCTAACGCGTGAATCTTAGAGACTATCTCTTCGATAATGGCATCGTCGACTTTAGGACGGTTTTGACCGATATCGATTGCCACCTCACACAGGCGGTAAGACTGATCCAGCGTTAAACTGAGCTCTGGGTAATCGCCCAAAATAGCCAATACTTGTTCTTTCAGCTTACTCTGATTGGCACTGACTTCTGGCAAAGGGATATCAGAGCGCAATGTCAGATAACCGTTTTTCTTTTCCATAATGAACGCGCCGTTCTCGCCGAGAACCGCATCAACAGGCCACAACTGAGCAATGTGATCACACCACCCTGCACATGCGCCCGTTACCGCAACTACTTTTTTCCCTGAATCACGTAGCTTGCTTAACGCAATCAAGGTTTCAGGAGGCAATTGACCTTGCCACGTTAAGGTGTCATCCACATCGGTTAACACCCAATCTATCTTTTTCCAATTTTGGTTCAATTCATTCGATACCGAATTCATTTCTACACCTCTAAACAATCAATCACTAAACAGTGTTAAAGCAAATTCGGTAAAAACATCACTAAGCTTTCAGAGAAAGTCAGCAACATCAGAACCGTAAGTAGTGCTAGCAACAACGGAGCCACTTCTCTTACGAAGTCGACAATACGAACTTTTAAAATCGAGCAAACCGTAAACATCATCGAACCAAATGGCGGAGTCACACCACCAATCATGATATTCACAATCACAATAATGCCGAAGTGAACCGGGTTAACGCCTAGGTTAAGCACAGCTGGCAATAGTAATGGCGTGAGTATGATCATCGCAGCACCGCCTTCGATGAACATGCCAACCACTAACAGCAGTACGTTAATCAACAACAGCAAGACGAGCTTGTTGTCGGTAAGTTCAATCAACGCAGACGCAACATTGTGTGGGATCTGCTCTAGCGTCATGTAGTAACCAAAGACCATGGCACCGATAATGATGAACATGACACTACTGGTGCCTTGCACTGTTTCACGCATGATCAGCGGGATATGGCGGAAGCCCAGTTGACGATAGACAAAGATGCCAATAATCGCGCAGAGTAATACAGCAATCGCACCCGCTTCAGTAGGCGTGAACAAGCCAAAACGCATGCCTAAAATAATGCCAAATGGGATCAACAGTGCCGGAATCGCTTTCAGGAAATAATGAAAGCGCTCTTTGGCAGAAGCTGGCTCAGAACGCGACGGTTTGTAACGACGTTTGCGAGCGATGAACGCGATCGTCACCATCAGCGACAGCGCCATCAAAAATGCCGGAACGTAACCCGCAATAAACATTTGATGGACCGACACATTCGCTAATAAAGCAAAGATGATTAGGTTGATACCCGGTGGAATCACAGGGCTGATACTTGATGAAGCAGCTGTTACAGCGGCCGTGAATGGTAAGTCGTAACCACGCTTGGTCATCTCAGGAGCAAGAATCTTAGACTGCATCGCCGCATCCGCATTGGCAGATCCAGAGATACCGCCCATCAGAGTACTCAATGCTACATTCACTTGAGCAAGGCCACCGGTTTTGTGACCAATCATAGAATCAGCAAAGGCAAGTAAGCTCTTACTGATCCCCGCATAGTTCATCACCGAACCCACCATGATAAAGAACGGAATAGCCAACAACGGAAAAGACTCAGCAGAGCTAATAAAGCGCTGCATAACCAAGCTCACCGGAATAGAGTCATTGATAAAAAGAAAGTAAACCATCGCCGATGCAATCAGAGAAAACGCGATGGGGATGTTCAAAAGAAATAGAACAAACAGAATAAGGATTGGAAGATAGCTTTCCATGAATCGTACCTACTTAGAAGAGCGCTTTAGAGAAGCGACATCGTTCGCAATAAATCGAACGGTGTGGATCGCCATCAATGAGAAACAAAGCAACAACACGCCATTGATAACAAAATATGATACGCCCATGACTGGCGTTACCTTGTTAGATAACATGAGATATTGATAACTCAGAACTGCCATTAAGAGGTTCAGAGCCAGTAGGAAAACGGAAACACATAGCCTAAATGGGATTTTTGCTTTTTCTGGCAACATGGCAACCACCACGTCCACACCCATGTGAAGCTTGTGTTTGTAACAGGAGCTAATCCCTAAGTAGACAGCCCAAATGAAGCAAATAACCGACAACTCTTCGCTCCACGGGACAACAAAGCCAAATCCATAACGCAGGACGACGTTAACGATAACAACCAAAACGGTGATCGATATAGCGATAGAAGCGAGGATTTCTTCAATATTTTTCAATAAAAACAAAAGACTTCTCCAGCGAAATACCGAATACAACGTGGGTATTTCAGGAATAAAACGGCCTAAGAATAGTTAGGCCGTAATCATTAACTAATTAATTGACGTATGCAGGATTACTGTGCAGCTCGGATCGTTTCTAGCTCTTTCATGATCGTCGCGTGTATACCTTCACTCCAGCTTGGGAACTGGTTGTACACATCTGCCGTCAACTGGTTGAACTCTTCAGAATTCACTTCATTGAAGGTAACGCCTAGCTCTTCAAGTTTCTGAGTGTATTCAACATCCAATTTAACTAGCTCAGCAGTGTTAGATTCAGCGCCAGCCTCTAGCTCTTCGTTGATGATCTGTTGTTGCTCTGGCGTAAATTTGTCCCAAAGCGTTGGTGAAATGTAGATACCCACTGTGCCAAGGAAGTGCTTAGTCAAAGACATGTTCTTAGCCACTTCGTAGATCTTGGTTGAGTACATTGTCAGGATAGAACCTTCAAGACCGTCAACAACGCCTTGTTGAACACCTGCATAGGTCTCAGGGAATGGAAGAGAAGTTGGAGCTGCGCCCATTGCTGAAAGTGTGCTAATGAACAGCTGACTTTGTGGAACACGAATACGCATGCCTTTCATGTCATCAGAGTTAACGATCTCTTTATTGGTGATCATGTGGCGGAATCCAAACATGTAGTCTGCATTCAATACTTTGATGCCTTTCTCTTCCGCTTTAGTCTTAAGGCCAGCGACGAAATCAGTGTCCATCATCGCTAAGTATTCATTGTAGGTGTTGTACAGCATTGGACCTGCAAGTGCAGCAAAGTCAGGCACGTAATCACCTAGATAAGTCAAATCCTCTACGGCAATCCAGTTGGCACCGTTAACCACTTGTTCCAAGTTATCTTTGTAAACAGGCAATTGGCCACCAGGGAAAACTTTAATGTTTACCGAGCCGTCGGTTCTTTCTCTAATTTTGTCGGTCGCTTTGATAAGTTCTTGTGTTAACAACTCATTTTGAGTGAATACAAGGCTCATATTGATATTGTTCGGCTCGTCTTTAGCTTCAGAACCAGCCTTGTCAGCTTCACCACAACCAACAAGCAGCGTCGCCGCCATAATTACTGTACCCAATAGCTTTTTCATTTCTAATCACCTTTTCTTGGCTATCGTTTCTAAATATAGAGGGTGTTATTAAGTTTTCGTAGAGTATGTAAGTGAATTATTACATTCATATGAACATTAATCCTACCGATTTGAACATTGTGAGTATAAGGTCTCACTATTGTATAAACTCTGTACAACAGATTTAGGCTAGCTCTCATTTAAAGTAAGCAGATATGGCGGATAGATAATAAATCTGTAATAAAGTAGAGATACTGTTTCCTGAATTTTCAAATGAACATCGAGATTGAATTATGATCACAGGCCACCGCGGTGCCGCTTCTTTAGCACCAGAAAATACGTTAGTCAGTATTGAACAAGCAGCGAAAGCTGGTGCTAAATGGATTGAAATTGATACCCAGTTAAGCGCTGATGGCACCCCAATGGTTTTTCATGATAAGACGGTAAATCGTTGTACCAACGGAACGGGCAATATTGCAGACTTAGATTTAACTGCACTCAAGGCTCTAGATGCTGGCAGTTGGTTTGGTAGCGAGTTCGCGGGGACAACTATTCCTACGTTGAGCGAAGCGCTCGACAAGTGTCTAGAGCTCGATGTGACTTTGAACCTTGAGATCAAAATTTACGACGATAAGGCTATCCAACCTTTAGTTGAGAAAGTCGCGGCACTGATTGAACAAAAGCAGTTCCCTACTGAAAAGCTACTCATCTCAAGCTTCAAAAAGGAGGCACTAAGCCTTTGCCAGCAAATAATGCCAGAGGTTAAAAGAGGCTTTATCTGCGAGGTTTGGAATGATTTCAGCCTCGAGTCACTTAAATCACTCGACCTTTACAGCATTCATATTGACCACCGAATTCTTGACGAGAAAAAGGCCAAAGCAATCAAAGCTTCAGGCGCGGTTCTGAAAATATGGACACTGAACGATCCTCAATTGGCGGCTAAATATTTCAACCTTGGTGTCGATAACATCATCACCGACGTACCAAACCAATTTTAGTGAGCTTCTATGGAACTGAACCATCGTCAGAAAGAAATACTCGCAACGCTTAAGGCTAATCAAGATATACAGATCGACCACTTAGCCGAGCTTTTTTCTGTTACCACTCAAACCATTCGTCGTGATGTAAACCACCTGTGCGAGCAAGGCCTAGCACGAAGAGTGCACGGAGGCGTTAGCTTACCCACAACGCTCACCAACACGAGCTACCGATTCCGTGCTGGTGTTGAGTCAGAGACAAAGGACAGTATTGCGATGGCGGTTGCCGACGCGATACCTGAAGGTTCAACCGTCATGATGGGCATTGGTACGACCGTCACTCAAATTGCGCAGTATTTGTTGGCAAAGCCCGCGTTACGAGTGATCACCAATAACCTACAAGTGGCCCGTATCTTAGAAGCAAACGAGCAAATTGAAGTGTATTTGGCCGGTGGTTTGTTCAGACGAGAACACCAAGACATGGTGGGCAGTAGCGTGGTCCACTTCTTTTCCGATTTTGAAACTGACATTGGCATCTGTGGGTGTGGCTCAGTAACAGACAGTCATTTCGCTATGGAACATGAGCAAGTTGAGGCTGACCTATCCAAATCAATCATAAAGAACAGCCGTGAAAGCTGGCTTGTCGCGGATGCCAGTAAATGGGGACGCTTTGCCGCTCTAAAGGTAGCGTCACTGAATGACTTTGACCGCATATACACCAATAGCAGCCAATTACCTTCGGAGCTAAACATACACTTAGTAGAAGAGAATGCTCATACTTGAATACAACAAAGCCTAGCATCACAGCTAGGCTTTTTTTGCTTAAGACAATTGCTCTTAATTAGCGCTACAGACCAACAAAGAAACTGATCACTAGCGCATTAATCAAATCAACAAAGAAACCACACACTAATGGCACCACAATGAACGCTTGTGGGCTTGCGCCATAGCGGTGAGTTACTGCGGTCATGTTCACAATTGCTGTTGCGGTCGAGCCTAGAGTGATACCACCGAAGCCTGAACATATCACCACAGAATCGTAGTTTCTTCCCATCAAGTAATAAACGACAAACACAGTAAACCACAGGGAAAGCAAGATCTGGATACTCATGACAACAGAGATATAGCCAAACAGTCCATCGAGATCCCAGATACGCAACCCCATCAATGCCATGGTCAAGAACATGCCTAAACAAATATCAGAGATCATCGCTAAGCCTTTGCGGCCTTGAGCGATTTTCTCTTGTGTACGACGTTTCTTAAACAGTGCGCGACCAACGTTTCCAATTAGGATACCTGCGATTAAACAGCTAACGAATAACGGCAGTTTTAGGCCCATCGAGTCGATAACTTCACTCAAGCTGTAACCCAGCATTAGTGTTAAGTTAAGAATCAACCACGCCCACAGAACGCCGTAGTGGCTAAGCTCTGTTTTTGTTTCACTCTCTTGGAATGCACCAACCGTAACCTCTTCTTCATTAGAAGGGCTTACTTTGTGTTTATTGAGCAGGTAGTTCGCAATCGGACCACCAATCACACACGCTGCAATTAAACCAACCGTGTTTGAAGCGACACCAAGTTCGAGCGCGTTAGCAATACCAAACTCTTCCACAAACATTGGCGCCCAAGCTAACGTTGTGCCTACGCCGCCTATCAAGCTAACAGACCCAGATAGCAAGCCTGCTTTCGCATCCATTCCAAAGCCAGAAGCGACTGCCATTCCGACTACGTTTTGCAACACGATAAAAATGGCAGCAAGACACAGTAGGATGAACAACGGTCGCCCGCCTTTAATCAGTGTTTTAATATCCGCTTGGAGCCCGATGCCAGCAAAAAAGTAGAGAAGCAAAAAGTCTCTGACATCTAGGCTAAAAGTGATTTGGATTTCAAAAATATAGTAAAGCGCCGCTACGGTCGCTGCGCAGACAAAGCCACCAATCACAGGCTCTGGCAGTGAATACTTTCTTAATACTTCAGATCGCTCGATCAAACCTTTACCGATAAACAGTAATGAAATCGCGATCGTAAAAGAGAGCATTGGAGAAACTAGGGTTTCTGTCATGAGGTTATGGATTCCTAATAGTTAGATTATTCATAATATTGCGTACTATTAATAATCTAGGTTCACGCCAAAAAATCAAGCGATTATCTATGATAAAAACACCTAATATGGTTAATTCTGCGACGGTATTAATAGAGATTATAACTATAAAGCAATGATTAAAGGAACGGATATTAGGGAGGTATACAGATGAGGTGGGATATAGAGGCTCTAAAACGAGAAAACCCCAGCATTTCTGCTAGGGTTTTGAATAGTGGTGGAAGGATGGGGATTTGAACCCCAGATACGCTATAAACGTATACTCGCTTTCCAGGCGAGCGCCTTAAGCCACTCAGCCATCCTTCCACAAATTGTGTGTTGAGCATGTCACTCAACGAGGCGCTACTTTATTGATTCTGCTTGCTTTGGTCAAGGGGCATTCTCAAAAAAAGTGCCTTTTTCGGTTTGTTCGATTACAAATTAACTCATTAGATCAAAAACAAACCAAATTTCATTCTTTCGCTGCACTTACGCTTGTTGCTTTTCTTAAGCTTGTTGATAGTAGCCAGGAACTCGAAACCATTTACGACACATATCGAGGAAGTAGCCGTAAAGTACGCCCATACCGCACGAGATAACTGCATTACTGGTGACAGCCGTAACGATCTGGTCGCCTGAAGCACCCACTGCCAACAAAATACCCGCATACACTGGAGACTGGAATAACACGTATGCCATCAAATCAGACAAGTTTTTCATCAATGAGCTTTCTGAAAGTTTTGCACCATTGCGTAAGAACCAATCACGAAAAACGCCATAAGGCCAAGCGATAGCAATGTTTACAGGAATAGATAACGTTCGAGAAGCAAGAGATTGCTCAAACGTCATACCAGAAATAAACACTTCTACGATCATGCCAGAAATAAAACAGAAAACGACCATAGCAAATGTATCCGCAGCTGCGTTTCGAATACAAAATGGACCACGAGACTTCATTGACGACAAACCTAAAATATATCACTGCTTAATTAGTGATTTAGTAACATATAAACAAGGCACATTTGCACCTCACCAGATAATGTCGCTATTAAATCACAAGATTAGTAGTCATACACTCCAAATTAAAAATCAAGTTGTAAATTAACAACCAAAAACCACTTTAAAAGCAGTCACTTTCACCAAAAAATCCAACCAAGGTCAAATATTGGACAGTTCGTCATTTACTTACCGTAATTAAACAACATTTAAGCCATAGGTAGATTTACAGTAATGATATTAATGACATCTTGTGTAGGTGGTGATCCTAAAGCAACCTGCTCTAACGCTTTATCGACTTGTTCAGTAAGTTCCGCGTTGTTCATAGCTTCAACGTGGACACGTAGGCTCTCTAGTGCAAATTGAATCAGTTCTAGGTTGTTGTCTTCTAGCGCCACATACAACGTCACTAACAGCTCTTCAGTGTTATCTTTGTTGCGAAGATCAGGTTTAGGCAGTGACTCGCTTTTACTTTTCGAATCGTGTGGTTTTACGTCTTGGCTTTCGAGCTCATCCGCTTTTACTTCATGGTATTGATAAAGCTTATTTGAATAGCGGAACAAGGCATCATCCAGTTCACGCTCGTCAATCGGCTTAGCAATAATATAATCCACACCTGCCCCCAACATACGCTCACGAGTCTCTTTAAAGACATCAGCCGTACAACCAAACACCAATACCGATGACACATCGCCTATCAAAGCACGAATAGCAGTGGTTGATTCAACGCCATCCATCACAGGCATATGGTTATCCATGAGCACCAAATCAAAGCGCTCAGCAACCACGGCTTGTATCGCAAGTTCACCGTTTTCGACGCTCTTACAGGTAAAGCCTTTACTGCTCATGAAGGCTTCAATGATCACCGTGTTAGTTCGGTTGTCCTCGACGATCAGTACCTTTAAGCCAGAGTAGTCCAACTTCTTATGTGGCAAACTCTCGATTTCTCCTGGCTGACATGGCTGAATCTTCAAGCGAACATCAAAACTCGTGCCTATCCCTTCTTCACTGGTGACGGTAATACTGCCATCCATCAACTGGGCAATTTTCTTCACAATCGCGAGGCCAAGGCCAGTACCGCCAAAACACCTTGTGGTCGAAGACTCCGCTTGTTCAAACGGTTTAAAAATACGCTTCTGAGCTTCTTTAGAAATACCAATTCCGGTATCACGAACTCGAATGCTCAGATAGGTGTCACTCCCCTCTACAACTTCTTTCAGGTACACCTCAACAAAGCCTCTGGAGGTGAACTTCACCGCGTTGTTCAATAGATTAAACAAAATTTGGCGAAGGCGAGCTTTATCTGAGAAGTACCAACGACCCGAAGTCACCTCAGAGTACACTTTGAATTGAAGCCCTTTCTCGGAAGACAATGTGTAGTAAACACTGTTAATACTGCCGATGATCGAATCAAGCGGGAAACGCGTTTCATCAAGATCCAACCTGCCCTGCTCGATCTTCGAGAAGTCTAAGATCTCGTTGAGTAGAGTCATCATATGATCGCCCGACTCATACAAGCTCTTAAGATGCTTCTCTTGTTCAGAATTTAGAGGCGTTTTTAATAGGATTTGAGCGGTACCCAATACCCCATTCATCGGAGTGCGAATTTCATGTGACAAGGTCGCAAGGAAAGCGGTTTTTGCATTGGTGGATGCCTGAGCTTTAACCTTTTCCGCTTCGAGATAAATGGTCTTTTCGTTGAAGGTTTTAATCAAATGGCCGATTTCGTCATCACTCGGGTAATCCACATCAATGATTTCGCCGGCTTTCGAGCTATCAACCTGTGCTGCAATCCTTGTGATTGGACTAATCAAATAACGGTTCAATAAGTAATACCCCGCCATGACACAAAGTAGCAATAGCGGAACAATACCGCCTTCAATGCTCATCACCTGACGAAACACTTCGTCTTCTACTCGTGATTTGGAGTTCACCACATCCACTTGCCAGCCGAAATCACCAAATTGATTGCTACTGATGTAAATGCCTTCAACGAGATTAAAGTTATGCGAAACCAACACTTGGTTAAGCTTATCTCTGAGCGTAATGCCAAGGTTGTATTCTTCGGCGTGGTTCTTGATAAAACCAAGCAGCTCTTCGAGCGAGAGATCCACCGTGGCAACACCGGCAAAAGTACCGTCGTAATAATAAGGGGAAGACGCCGTAATCATTCGAACGTGTGTGTATGGATCGATATACACATCGCTCCAAGAGATCGTGCCTTGTTTTTGGTTGACGACAGAGGTGTACCAATACTCTTCTTGATAAGGGGCATTTTGGGGGTTGTTGTAAGAATATATCTGGTCGATTATTCCATCGTCGGCTTTATTAAAAAAGTAACTGTTGAGAAGCTTTTTAGAATCAAGCGCATAAGGTTCGGGCCAAATACCGGCACTGACAATCGTATCGTCGCTCGCCGCCAACATGGACTTAAAGAGCGGAATAACATCATCACCGTTACGATGCGCTTGAGCAAACCCAACGAGACTGTCTACGAAGCCTCGAGAACTACTGAGTGGCTCTGTAATCAATGCGGATAACAGTTGCGTACGCAAGTCGAGGTTTTGTTGTAATTTGGCGCGCACAGGGGATTCTACGACGTAATACGTCACACTACCGACAATGGCAATAAACATCGCAAGGTATAATCCAAGCGCTACCATGCTTTTTTTCTTTAAAGACGACCGTATCTGCATAATTCTTTTATTGTTTTCTTTTCTGTTAAACCTAGTGTTTATCATCCATGACATCAAGCCTTTTTAGATTGAAGCTTGATTGGCACAAGTTCATTGGTACTATAAGCGCAAATATGTTCCCTTTTACGGTACCTCACTTTGACTTTACAAGATATTCTTGCGCTTCCAGAGTTGGAAGGAAAGCTAATCACAGAACACAAAACAATGGGCTTTGTCACTGCAATGGCAGCGGCACCGAATGTGTTAACCCCGCATGAGTGGCTACCGTTCTTATGGGGTGGCGAAGAAGTCGCACCTTTTACGGATGGTGAACAGCTAGAAAGCTACATTGAAGTTATCATCGAGCTTTGGAATAAAACCCGCCCAGAACTGATTGAAGGGACTTGGGTTTGGCCTGAAGCTTGTCAATTAGACGACGAAGAAGTGGTGAACACTGCCGCTCGTGATTTTTGTGAAGGCTTGCTTCAAGGCTGGCAGATTGCTCGCGACGATTGGGAAACACTAATGCCTGAAGAGAGCGAAGATAACGCACTCGTTGGCGGTGTCCTGCTGTCACTGAGCATGCTTTACGATCCAGAAACGTCAATTGCTACGCTTGCAGAGCAAGGCATCGAAGGCCTAGAGCAGTTCGAAGAGATCTTTAACGCTGTTCCTGTGATGCTTTGCGGACTAACGCAGCGTGGCATTGCACTGGCTGAAGCTCAATAACAGTTAGCTTTATACAAGCCAAAAGGCCTCATTATGAGGCCTTTTTTAGTTTTCAGACGAAATAAAATAGTCGCTTTAGAAGCCTTTCCAATCGAAGTCATCAATTCGCTCATCAGCAATATAAAACAGCTTAGTGCCACTGCTGACCACTTGATCTAACTCTGGGTTGAGTTCAATACCGCTCCCCGTATCAATGGCGATCAGAGTTGCTTGATACTTCTCTTTAAACACTGAGAAAATAGGCGCGACGGTGACAGACTCAGCGTCTTCAGGGAAATACGTTGAATACTGTGTCATGCCTCTTGTTGAGCTCAATAATTCTTGGTGAAGCGCACTGGAACCTGGGTCTACCGCAGCCTTTGCTAGCATCTCAGCACCCACCGCTGGAATACATTCTGAGTTAGGGCAATGCTTGTGTAACAAATCGCTCAGCGCTTCATCTTTAAAGTAAACAAGAAGGTGCGCTTTAGGGTTTCGGTTGGCACAGTAAAGCGCCGCAGATAACGTAATGTCGTCTTCTGGGTTATCAATCAGGATGCAACTTGCAGACTCAATGCCCGTTTTCTCCATCTCTTTGCCATCGGTGTAGCTGTTTACTTTGACGAAATTGATTTCACCGGGTAACGGGTTCTCGATATCTGAACGCGTACATAGCACGATTGGTCGTTTACCCGTTTCTTCGTGTTGTAGCATGCGGATGAGATGAATGGTTCTTTGCTCATTCCACCCCAACATCAAAATGTGGTTGTCCACTCTAACTCTCCTTTTTCCTAGCAAGCCCGCTCGCCAATATTCAACACCTTCTGTCGCCACTTTACCGAGCAACGCGGCAAAAAGGCTCAACCCGCCTGGAATCACAAATAGAATAACGATCCACTGCCCCGCTACCGTGGTCGGTGATAAATCACCATAACCAACCGTAGAAGCCGTCACCACCAAGTAGTAAGCGAATACGGTAACCGAACTGGTTAAATCTGTTTCACCCGCCAAATACAGCATCGACCACGATAAAGCGATGTAGCCAAGAAAAGTGAACAGTAAGTTTTTGCCATTCAAAACAAAGATGTTTGCTTTGATCCAGCGTTTGAGTTGTAACCAGATTATCATTCGAGCCTCTAATCTTTTCCTCTTACTTACATGCTAGAAAAAATACGCGATATCAACAAGATGTATCATCAGAAAAAGATACATGACCACAAGATTGATATTGGCGGCCTATACGCAGATACAAAAAACCAGCACTATTGGCTGGTTTTTTTATTGGTTAGATAAAAGAACGACTTACGCGTTACCTTTTACCTGCACATTTAACTGCTCTGCAAAATCTAGCATGCGGTTCAATGGAATAAGAGACTTCACGCGTAATTCGTCAGAAACGAAGATTTCGTGTTGCTCACCACCATTCTCAAGCGCGTTTTCAATCGCTTCAAGGCCGTTCATTGCCATCCAAGGACAGTGTGCGCAGCTACGACACGTTGCACCAACACCCGCTGTCGGCGCTTCAATCAGCTCTTTTTCAGGAACCAATTGCTGCATCTTGAAGAAGATGCCTTTGTCTGTCGCAACAATCATCTGTGGATGAGGCAGCTCTTTTGCTTTCTTGATCAGTTGGCTTGTTGAGCCTACAGCGTCAGCCAGTTCAACCACGCTTGCTGGTGATTCTGGGTGAACCAAGATAGCCGCTTCTGGGTATACCGATTTCATTTTCTTCAAAGCATCAGCTGAGAACTCATCATGAACGATACACTCACCTTGCCAAAGCAACATGTCAGCGCCAGTTTGATTTGCAATGTAAGAACCTAGGTGACGGTCTGGCCCCCAAATAATGGGTTTGCCTTCAGCGTCTAGGCTTTCAACGATTTCTAAAGCGATGCTCGACGTAACTACCCAGTCTGCACGAGCTTTAACAGCTGCAGAGGTGTTCGCGTATACAACCACAGTGTGGTCAGGGTGAGCATCACAAAATTCTGTAAATTTGTCAGCTGGGCAGCCAAGATCAAGCGAACATTCAGCTTCAAGTGTTGGCATTAAAATGCGTTTTTCAGGAGTAAGAATCTTTGCAGACTCACCCATGAAACGAACACCAGCGATGATCAAAGTGCTTGCTGAGTGACGGTTACCGAACTTAGCCATCTCTAATGAATCGCCAACGAAACCACCAGTTTCTTCTGCCAGAGCCTGAATTTCAGGATCGGTGTAGTAGTGTGCAATTAGAACTGCATCTTTTTCTTGAAGTAGTTTTTTGATGTTTGCGATGTGGGCCTGTTTCTGAGCGTCGCTCAATGGAACTGGCTTAGGCGGAAACGGGTAAACTGTATCGATTTTATCTAGTATATGACTCATTGCTCTTGCTCTACGCAACTTCTTCCGAGAATCCGAGTATTCTACACAGGACAGCGATTGGGATCAAAAAGGATTGGTTGCAAGCGGTGACTAGCTAATGCTTAAAACGCATAAACAAGGCGATGTGTTGTCATCACTAGCAAGAGAAGTAAACACTAAACGGAAGTGAACAGGTATAAAAAAGAGGCGCCTAAGCACCCCTATTTTGGTTATAAGTGGGTTTTGGCCACTTTAGCCGAAGCACTGTTTGGGTGCTCGGTTACGACTTGTTGGTAATATTTCTTAGCTTGCGTCGCGTTGTTGTTGCGCGCTGCTATGTCACCAAGCTTAACCAGTGCATCTGCTCGCTTGTTTGAGTCTTTGTACGACACAACAGCAGCGAAGCTCTTCACGGCTTCTTTATCTTGCTTCTTAGCGAAATAAAGCTGACCTAACCAGTAATGTGAGTTAGGTGTGAAGGTAGAATCTGGGAAGTCTTTTTGAAACTTTTGGAATGCAGCGATAGCACCCGTGTAGTCTCGTTGCTTTAGAATCATATCTACAGCATTTTGATAAGCAGTTTGCTCATCCACATCAGTACTGAACGTACCAGAAGCGTCTTTAGAGCCTTCGCTCGCCGCCACTGCTACCGTTGCTGTTCCTGCTGCTTTCACCTCGCCTCTTACGCGATCCAGTTCAATGAACAGTTCACGCTGACGCTCTAGCATTTGCTTCATATCGTAGCTGTTTCGTTCCAGCTCACCACGAAGTTCACTGATCTCCAGTGCCATGCCGTCGATTTGCTGTTGCATTTGAAGCTGAACGAGATTGCGATTTTGAAGCAGGCGCTCTAAACGCTCAATATCTGATTCGTTAGATGCTGATCGAGAGGAAGATGATGAATTGGTTGCGGTGCTATTGAGATCGGATACTGGAGCTGGTGCAGCGAACGCGGTGTTCGCTGCACTTGCCAGTAACGAAAGCAAAATGACTCGCTTTGTGTTACTGAACATGAGGCAATTCCTCAATTATATAGTCTACTAAAATTAGTAAACTAGTACTGCGCGACGGTTTTTAGCGTACACATCTTCAGATTGACCTAGAAGAAGTGGCTTCTCTTCACCGTAGCTTACGATAGAGATTTGGTCAGCTTGAACACCTAGAGCTTGTAGGTATTTCGCTACAGCTTGTGCACGACGCTCGCCAAGTGCGATGTTGTACTCAGGAGTACCGCGCTCATCAGCGTGACCTTCGATAGTAACGTTCATGTCAACGTTCTTAACTAGGTATGCTGCGTGAGCTGCTAGCATTTCTTCGTAATCGCCAGCGATAGTAGAGTTATCGAATGCGAAGTAGATTGTTTGAGTTTCACGTAGCGCTTGCTCTTTAAGCTCTTGCTCAGACAGTTGACCGTTAGCGTCAATTGGCGTTACAACAGTTGTGTCTACATTGCCTTCTGAACCTGAAGTTGTTTGGTTGCTTTCAGTACCAGATGTTGCAGATGTTGCTTCATCAGTTGAGCTACATGCCGTTACTGCCATCACTGGTAGTGCAATCATCAAGCCTTTAAGAACTTTGTTAAGTTGCATCTTTTTTTCCTTACGTTATCAAACTTAGTTTCTACAGCGACTAAGAGTGCTATAGATAGTTAAATGCCACAATAGTTAACACTATCAATAGCTAAAAGAATATGTAATTTTCCCTAGAGGAACGGTGACCATGCAGGCGCTCTTACGCGTCCGTTAGTTGCCGGTAATCTAGCTTTAAAACGTCCATCGATAGAAACCATCGATAGTACATTTGTTTTGTTGTAAATAGAGCTATAGATAACCATACCTCCATTCGGTGCAATACTTGGAGACTCATCTAACAATGTTTTTGTTAGTACCTGAACCGCACCGGTTTCCAAATCTTGCTTAGCCAAGTTAAAACCTGAGTTGCTGCGATTCACCATGATCATGAATCGACCATCAGGAGTGATCTGGCCACCTAAGTTTTGGCTACCTTGCCAAGTAATACGAGAAGTCGAATTATTGGACAAATTTACATTATAAATCTGTGGTTTACCACCACGATCCGATGTGAAAATAAGAGACTTGCCATCTGGGTGCCAGAATGGTTCAGTATTATTCGAACGGCCGCGGGTAATTTGAGTCAGCTTACGGCTAGCAAGGTCAAGTGTGTACACCTGAAGGCTGCCCGTTTTCGACAATACCAATGCCAATGTTTTACCATCTGGCGAGAATCTTGGCGCACCATTGTGACGAGGGTATGACGTCACTTTCTCACGTTCACCCGTGTAAATATTCATGATGAATATTTCAGCTTGGCCATTCTGGAAGCTCACATAAGCTAGCTTTTTGCCGTCTGGTGACCATGCTGGAGACATGAGAGGCTGCTTAGAACGAAGTACTAAACGCTCGTTAAAGCCATCGTAGTCAGCAACACGAAGTTGATACGGGTACTTGTCTTTATCGTTCACTACCACGTAAGAGATACGAGTTAAGAACGCGCCTTTCTCACCAGTTAGCTCTTCATACACTAGGTCTGAGATACGGTGTGCGTACTCTCTCAAGCGATTACCAGGAACCGTAGCCTTCTTATTGAATAGAACGTGATCTTTAGAAAGCACTAATTGGCCTTCATCACTCAGCGCACGACTTTGTCCTTTGGTCAGTTGACCACGAACAATGTCGATCAATTGGTAATTCACCACATACTGCCCTTCGGCATTTTTAGTGATACTACCGGTAAGCAATGAGTCAACACCTAGGTTAGTCCAAGCATCAAAGTTAACCTCAGTTTCGCTGTAAGGCGTTTGAGGCATTTTGCTTGTCGCAACTGGGCTGAATTTACCACTGCGCTGTAAGTCAGAAGCGATAACCGCTGATACATCGTGTGGCAATGGCTCTGAGCCTTCCCAACGGAAAGGTACAATAGCGATAGGTCTTGCAGAGTTAATACCGTCTGTAATAACCAGCTCCAGCGCTGCATGTGCAAACTGGCTGCTTGTAGCTATTAAGAAAACAAAACTCAGTAATAGTTTCTTTAACACAAGTTCGTCCTTTTACTCTGGTGATACAGTTAAGTTAATGTCTTTCAGTGAGTTCACAATGTCTGGGTCTTTAGGCAACGGGTAAGATTGTACTTGTGCCACCGCACGCTTGGTTGCTGCACATAAACGGCTATCGCCATCTAAGATACTCAAACTACCCAATATCGCGTTAGAGCCCGTTGGAATCAGCTTAAGGTTCACTCGACATGAGCGTCCTCGATAGCTGTCTTCTAACAACAGGTTCTGTTGAATCAGTTGGGTATAGATAGCCCCGTAACGTTGCGCTTCATCAGTGATAAATTGTTGTCTTGCTGAAGAGTTTTGAGTCGCTTCCGTTTCAAGCCCAGCAAAGATATCGTTCAATGCGGCTTCTTGTTGTTTACGCTCTTTTTCTGCTTTTGCTGCAGCTTCTTTTGCCTTACGGGCTTTCTCTGCTGCGGCTGCCGCTTCTTTCTCTTTCGCTATGCGTTGCTTTTCCGCGAGTTCAGCGGCTTCTTTCTCTTTACGAGCTTTGTCTGCTGCCTCTTTCGCTGCTTTTTCTTTTGCCACGCGTTCTTGTTCAGCTTTTGCGATTGCCGCTTCTTTGGCTTTACGCTCGTTCTCGGCTTTCACTAACGCAGCTTCTTTTAGCTTACGGTCAGCTTCGGCTTTAGCGGCTTTCTTTTGCTCTTGCTGTAAACGCGCTTCTTCAGCTTTGCGTTGTTTCTCTTTCTCAACTCGACGCTTTTCAGCTTCACGAGTTGCTTTAGCTTCTTTCGCTTGCTGTTCTTTTAGCTTGCGAATATTTTCTTCTTCAGCTTTACGATTCTTTTCAAGTCGTTCGCTTTCACGTCTTAGTTTGTCAAGACGCTCTTGCTCTTTCTTGCTTGCCGCTTCTCTTTGTTGACGAATCTGTTGAGCTTGCTGGCGAACCAACTGAGGATCAATCACCACTGCTTGAACCATCTGCCCTGTAGGCTTTGGCTCTGACATCGTGAAATCCGCCCCCCAAATGAGCGCAACGAATAAAATGACGTGCAGCCCAAGAGAAATAAGAAGCGGTGATCTGAAATTATTGGATTTTTTATTATTCGCTTTCATGAATGCTACGGAGCTATTCCCTTATATCCGTTAAAAGGCCAACCTTTGGCACACCTGCACGGCTTAATTCATCAAGTAATAAAACCACTTCAGCGTATGGCGTTGCGGCATCACCGCCAACCGCCACTGGAGAATTCGGCTTCAAAGACAACTCAGCTTTTACTCGGACGATAATATCTTCCATGGATAAGCCACGTTGTACTTCTTCGTCATTCACGCTCAAACCAAGCTCACCGTCTTTGTTCACTTCAACGATAATAAAGCTCGCGTTGTCGTCACCCAGTAGGTCTTGTGCCGATTTAGCCGTTGAAGCCTGAGGCAATTCAACGTCGACACCTTGAGTAACAAACGGCGAAGTCACCATAAAAATGATCAGCAAAACAAGCATAACGTCGATGTAAGGTACAACGTTAATCTCTGCTGTCATTTTGCGTTTTTTAGGTTGGTATCCAGCCATCTATTATTCCCTGCCAGCCATCGCTTGACGGTGAAGAATACTGTGAAACTCTTCAGAGAAAGTCGCGTAGTTGTGTTCTAGCTTGCCTACTCGGCTGCTGAAGCGGTTGTACGCCATTACCGCTGGAATCGCAGCGAATAGACCCATTGCTGTTGCGATCAGTGCTTCTGCAATACCAGGAGCAACCATTGCGAGCGTCGCTTGCTTCACTTCACCTAATGCGATGAATGAGTGCATGATGCCCCAAACCGTACCAAATAGGCCGATGTATGGGCTGATAGAGCCAACGGTCGCCAAGAAAGGTAAGTTAGTTTCTAGTTCATCAATCTCACGAGCAACGGCAACGCGCATCGCACGGCCAGTGCCTTCCATAATGAAGTCAGGTGATGTTGCATTCGATTTACGAAGGCGAGCGAACTCAGTAAAGCCTGCGTAGAAAATTTCTTCAGTACCAGAAAGCTCGTCTTTGCGTTTGTTGCTCTCTTGGTACAGTTTTGCAAGATCAACGCCTGACCAAAATTTGTCTTCAAACACTTCTGTTTGTTTAGAAGCTTGAGATAACACTTTACTTCTTTTTATGATCATCGCCCAAGAAACAACAGACATGCCCATAAGAGTCAGCATGACCATCTTAACTAGTAAACTAGCTTCTAAAATTAGGCCTAAGATTGAGATTTCAGCAGTCACTATTCGTTAGCTCCGTGAGAATAAATGTTGGCATTGCTTTGGGTTTCATTTTTTGATTATCGATACATGCTACCTTAACCATTGCTTTACACAATGCCTTGCCATCAGGATTTACGATCTCTTGACAGAAGACCAAGGTAGCTCGTTTCAACTCGTAAATATTTGTAATGACTTGTAAAGAATCATCAAGACGCGCGCCTTGAATAAAATCAATGTCCATATGTCGGACTACAAAACCGATGTTTTGTTCTAACAATACTTGCTGAGAAACGCCAATTGAGCGCAACATCTCAGTTCGAGCGCGTTCGAAAAACTTAAGATAGTTTGAATGGTATACAACGCCACCCGCATCGGTGTCTTCGTAATACACAGTCACTGGCCACGTAAATAGCTTAGATAATCCCTGCAATTTGCTACCACAATCCAAAACGATAAAGATCTCACTATAACCTAACTCCTTATCATTAATAGTATATCGCTGTGAATTTTTTGATTTGAGAGACGAAAAAAAAGGCCATCTGTATAAGATGACCTCTTTTTGGCTAAAAACCCAACAAGTATAAAGGCTCACGTTGTTATGAACCTAAATCCTTTGCCTTTTATAGAAGGCGCAGCGTCGTTAGGTAGAGCAAAATTGTGAGTGAAACATATGGGCTAAACAGTAGCTGCCACATCCAAGCTCTTGGCTTAAATCCGATACCGTAAACCATGCTTGAGCATACTGCCCAAATGAACATTGGCCCGATGATCGCGTTAAAGCCACCGATGCTTGTCGCATACGCTTCAGGATCCCACATCACTAAACCCACATGCATGAAACCCAATACTAGGGATAAGGCTCTAAGCAGAGTCTTATCCATTGGTTGATGCAGCTTAGCGATTTGCTCTGCGAGATTACTCACTGTCTTTGTCCATCATTTCTGAATGCTCTAGCCATAGAGCATTGATGATGCCGAATGCACATGCTAGAAGTACACCCAAAATCCATGCGAAATACCACATAAAATTTCTCCTAAGTTATTTAACTTCTAGCTTAGTAAGCTGAAACGTCGTTATCTTCGATGTGTTTCTTATCTAGACGACCGAACATTTTGTAGTATGTCCAAGTTGTGTAGCCAAGAATCACAGGAACCATTACCGCCGCAACGACAGTCATAAGACCAAGCGTTAGCTCACTCGCTGTTGAATCCCACATAGTCAAGCTTTGGTTAGGGTTCAGGCTTGATGGCATTACGAATGGGAACATTGCAAAACCAGCCGTTAGAATAACACCAGCGTTCGATAGGCTTGAGAACAAGAATGCGAAACCACCACGCTCAAAGCGAGATGCAATCACAGCAAGCAGTGGCATTGCTACACCAAGGATCGGCGCAGCCCACATTGCTGGATAAGTTTCGAAGTTTGTCATCCAAGCACCCACTTGAAGTGATACTTCTTTGTTTAGTGGGTTTGAGTCAGCAAACGTATCGATAGTGCTCGTAATTACATAGCCTTCGATAGATTGAACCCAGAAACCACCAATAACGAATAGAGCAATAGCAATTAGGCCAGTGATCTGAGCAACGTTACGAGCACGAGCGTGCAGCGCTTCTGTTGTCTTCATTTGAAGCCATGTTGCACCTTGCATCACGAACAACATCAGAGCCAACACACCACAAAGCAATGCAAATGGGTTAAGCAGAGCGAAGAACGTACCATGGTACTTAGACATCATAAATTCGTTCAGTTCAAATGGAACACCTTGTAGTAGGTTACCAAATGCCACACCGAAAATGATTGGTGGTACTGCGCCACTAAAGCAAAGTGCGTAGTCCCAAGTTTTGCGCCATTTTGGATCTTCGATCTTTGAACGGTAGTCAAGAGCAAGTGGACGTAACCAAAGTGCAGCTAGCGTTACGTACATTGCGAAGTAAAAACCAGAGAAAGACGTCGCGTAAACCAGTGGCCATGCAGCAAACAATGCACCACCCGCAGTGATAAGCCAAACTTGGTTACCATCCCAGTGAGGGGCAATCGTGTTTAGCATAATACGACGTTCAGTGTCGCTCTTACCGATAACAGGTGACAGAGCGGCAACACCCATATCAAAGCCATCAGTTACGGCGAAACCAACCAGTAGAACACCGATCAATACCCACCAAATAAGTCGTAAGCTTTCGTAATCAAACATAATATTCCCTCACTTATACTTCAACTGAACGGCTAACTTTGTCTTCAACAGAGTTATCGTTTTGTTCGAAGTGGTAACGGCCTGTCTTCAAGCTACTTGGACCTTTACGTGCGAATTTCAGCATTAGGTAAACTTCAGCAATCAAGAACACTGTGTAAAGTGCCAGGATAGCGAATAGAGAAGTCCAAAGCTGTTCAATAGTCAGTGCTGATGCAGCAACGTTAACCGGTAGGATTTCACCAACCGCCCATGGTTGACGACCAAACTCAGCAACGAACCAACCTGCTTCAATCGCAATCCAAGGAAGTGGGATTGAGAATAGCGCAGCTTTAAGTACCCATGGTTTCTGTTCGATTTTCTGACGACACGTTTGAACAAACGCAGCACCGAATACAAACAGCATGATGAAGCCACAAGCAACCATCAGACGGAATGACCAGAATAGAGGCCAAACTGTTGGGATAGAATCATCCGCAGCCATTTGGATTTGGTCTTCAGTTGCATCAACAACGTCGTCTGTGTAGCGCTTAAGAAGCAAGCCGTAACCTAGGTCACCTTTCACTTCGTCGAACGCAGCCATGTTTTCTTCAGACTTATCGCCTGCACGTAGCTTTTCAAGCAGCTCGTACGCGTACATACCAGTACGGATACGATCAACGTGGTCATCACGTAGGTCACGTAGGCCCGTTACTTCAGTATCAAGCGAACGCGTTGCGATGATACCCATTACGTAAGGAATTTTAATTGCGTAGTCAGTATTCATTGTCTCTTGGTTTGGAATACCAAAAACAGTAAATGCGGCTGGTGCTTCTTCAGTGTGCCATTCCGCTTCTACAGCAGCGAGCTTCACTTTTTGAACTTCACCAAGCTCGTAACCAGATTCATCACCTAGTACGATTACTGACAAGATCGCCGCCATACCGAAAGACGCTGCAATCGCGAAAGAGCGACGAGCAAAGGCAAGGTCACGACCTTTAAGAATGTAGTATGAGCTGATACCAAGGATGAACATTGCACCCGTTGTGTAACCAGACGCTACTGTGTGTACGAATTTAACTTGTGCTACTGGATTTAGTACAACTTCAGCGAAGCTCACCATTTCCATACGCATAGTTTCAAAGTTAAATTCCGCACCCACTGGGTTTTGCATCCAGCCGTTTGCTACCAAGATCCAAAGCGCAGAGAAGTTAGAGCCAAGTGCTACTAACCAAGTTACCGCTAAGTGCTGACGCTTTGACAGTCTGTCCCAACCGAAGAAGAATAGGCCAACAAAAGTAGACTCTAGGAAGAATGCAACAAGCGCTTCGATAGCTAGCGGAGCACCAAAAATGTCGCCAACATAGTGAGAATAGTAAGACCAGTTAGTACCAAACTGGAACTCCATGGTTAAGCCTGTCGCTACACCAAGAGCAAAGTTAATACCAAACAATTTACCCCAGAACTTGGTCATGTCCTTGTAAATTTGCTTGCCAGTCATTACATAAACTGACTCCATAATGGCAAGTAGAAATGCCATACCTAAAGTCAGTGGAACAAATAGGAAGTGATACATCGCTGTAAATGCAAACTGCAATCGCGACAGATCAACAACATCAATCATGGTAACTCCTTTGTGTCGGCTGAATGACACTTGTGTGATTATTCACCGCAAAAATCCATGTTAAAACAATTTATGTAATTGTTATTACAAATTGAAATTTGTAGCAAAAACGTACCGTTATAGTTAGATTATTGTTAAGCATGAGCTAATATAGCTGGCGCTAATATTACTGGTAAAATCAGTATGTTTCAAAAGGTTTATGGGAGAACCCTGCGTTGATTTGTATCAAATTTATTTGAGCAAATTAGAGTTATTTTTGTACAATTATGATTAAAATCACACCAATTATGCTTGTCTTAATAACAGCGCATGATATCTGTGACAAATGCTCAGCACCGCCTCAACATCCGAATTACAACTACCTATAAAGTATTAACAAAAAATATGACAACTTATTTCATTTCCTGTTATCTAAATCAAACCTGAAATCAAAGTTTCCATTTTTGAAGCTCCCTTTTCGATCTTTTTATCGACTCGCTCAAAGAGTTGTTATTCAGTAAAAAGCAAAAAAAACCAGCGCTTATGCAACTGGGATCTTTAAAAATGAATAATTTAACGATTGGAGGGTTTATCTATTCCAAAGTGTAAATACGCTCTGTCGGTCGCGATTCGACCTCTTGGCGTCCTTTGTAGGTAACCTTGTTGAATCAAGTAAGGTTCTAACACATCTTCAATAGTGTCTCTCTCTTCACCAATCGCGGCAGCCATGTTGTCGATACCTACCGGACCACCACCAAACTTCTCCATAATCGCCAGCAGAAGCTTTCTATCCATGTAGTCGAAACCTTTAGCATCGACATCCAACATGTTTAGCGCTTTGTCAGCAACCTCCGGACAAATATGCCCGTCGCCTTTTACTTCCGCATAATCACGAACACGGCGCAGTAGACGGTTAGCAATACGTGGCGTACCACGAGCTCGGCGAGCAACTTCTAGCGCCCCTTCGGACTCCATAGAAAGACCAAGGCAATCTGCACTGCGCTGAACGATGTTTTGTAGATCTTCAACCTTGTAGTACTCAAGACGCTGAGTAATACCAAAACGGTCACGTAACGGCGATGTCAGTGAGCCAGCACGAGTGGTTGCGCCAATCAAAGTAAAAGGAGGAAGGTCAATCTTGATAGAGCGTGCCGCTGGGCCTTCACCAATCATGATATCTAATTGGTAGTCTTCCATTGCAGGGTACAACACCTCTTCAACCACAGGGCTTAAACGGTGAATCTCATCAATGAACAGGACATCATTTTCTTCGAGATTGGTCAGTAACGCCGCTAGGTCGCCTGCTTTTTCTAGAACAGGGCCTGAAGTCGTACGAATGTTGACATCCATCTCATTGGCAACAATGTTCGCCAACGTGGTTTTACCCAAGCCTGGAGGGCCAAATATCAACAGATGGTCGAGCGCCTCGTTACGCAGTTGTGCCGCTTTGATGAAAATCTCCATCTGGCCACGAACGTGATCCTGACCTTGATAGTCAGCCAGTGCTTTAGGGCGTATTGCACGATCAATGACATCTTCATCTTTGAATACTGGGTTATCCGGTGCAATAAGGCGATCGGCTTCAATCATAAATTCTGCTATTCCTAACTATGCTCTTGTTGACTCTGCGCTTCTTGACTCTGTGTAAAGGCAAAGTGAATGAGTCTATTTTGTCGAACAAGTATATTGGGTATTAAACCATCGATTTCAGAGCTTCGCGAATCAACTGTTCGCTGGTCATGCCATCTTTAGCCACTTGAGAAACAACCTTAGAAGCTTGAGTGGGCTTGTAGCCTAATGCAAGTAGTGCACTTACCGCTTCTTCTTCAGCGTCATGAACCGTTGGCATAGAGTCAATCGGTGCTGCATCCGTTGCAGGCGTAAACAAGTCTCCTGCGCCCCATCCTTTCAGGCGGTCTTTCATTTCAACAACAAGACGTTCTGCGGTTTTCTTACCGACACCCGGTAGTTTCACTAGTGTAGAAATATCTTCACGTTCAACACTCTGAACAAACTGACTTGCCGTCATACCTGAAAGGATACCAAGGCCAAGCTTAGGACCAACACCATTCGCTTTAATGACTTCACGGAACAGCGCGCGTTCTTTAACTGTGTTGAAGCCGTAAAGCAGTTGTGCATCTTCACGAACAACAAAGTGAGTGTAGATAATTGCCTCTTCGCCAACGTTTGGTAATTCATAAAAACAGCTCATTGGCATTTGAACTTCATAGCCAACGCCACTCACTTCAATTAATAACTCTGGTGGCTGTTTTTCTATTAATGTACCGCGTAGACGTCCGATCACAATTCACTCTCTTGGTGGAATATAATTTGAGGGACAGAATATAAAAGAACTGGATGCTTATCCAGTTCTTTGTGTTTATTCGGGTGATTTATTTACGCTTGTTTGGCTTAAGAAACCGAATGATTCTGTCTTCAGAAACGCCATAGCCTATGGTTATCGGTAACGCCCTTTTCTTGCTCCTGTTGCTTTACCCGCAAGCGCTATCAAAGTTTTATTGGTGTTGGCGTGAGTGATCGCTACGCCTAGAGCATCGGCAGCATCGGCCTGTGGTTTAGCGGGTAACTTAAGCATGCTCATCACCATGTTCTGAACCATAGACTTGTCCGCACCACCATTACCCGTCACTGCTTGCTTAATTAAACGAGCCGCGTATTCATGAACAGGCAAATCCGCATTTACAGCCGCTACGATCGCGCTGCCCCTAGCTTGCCCAAGCTTAAGCGCTGAGTCTGCATTCTTAGCCATGAAGACCTGCTCTATCGCAAACACATCCGGTTGGAACTGAGTAATAATTTCGCTCACACCTGCATAGATCTGCTTGAGTCGACCCGGCAACTCTTTTTCTGAGGTGCGAATGCAACCACTCCCTAAGTAATATAGGTGGCGGCCATTTTGATGAATAACACCGTAACCGGTAATGCGTGAGCCAGGGTCAATCCCTAAGATAATAGACATAACTTCAAATACTGATTATTTATACATGCTTTATGAGCTTAGTATATCGAACGCAAAAAAAAATGCCCGTCAAATTAACGGGCATTTTATTGTTCTACTACAAAATTTAGCTCTATCGAAAACTCAAAGCTTCAGTAGAAAGTTAGGCTAATCGCTTGATTAGTCTTCTTTCTTCGCTAGTTTAACTGCGATTGCTAGCTCTTCCAGTGATGCTGGGTTCGCTAGGCTTGGCGCGTCTGTTAGTAGACATGCTGCAGCTGTTGTTTTCGGAAATGCGATAACGTCACGGATGTTCTCAGTACCACAAAGCAGCATTGCTAGACGGTCAAGACCGAATGCTAGACCAGCGTGCGGTGGCGTGCCGTACTTAAGCGCTTCAAGTAGGAAGCCGAACTTCTCTTGTTGCTCTTGTGCTTCGATACCTAGGATACCAAATACCGCTGTTTGCATTTCTGCGTTGTGGATACGTACAGAACCGCCGCCTACTTCGTAGCCGTTGATTACCATGTCGTATGCATCAGAATTTGCTGCTGCTGGGTTCGCTTTTAGCTCTTCCGCGTTCACACCTAGTGGTGATGTGAATGGGTGGTGCATTGCGTGTAGGTTACCTTCGCCGTCTTCTTCGAACATTGGGAAGTCAACAACCCACAGTGGAGCCCATGCAGATGTGTCTGTTAGCTCTAGATCCGTACCTAGTTTAAGACGAAGTGCGCCCATTGCTTCAGCAACGATGCCCGCTTTGTCTGCGCCGAACAGAATGATATCGCCAGATTCAGCTTGAGTACGATCTAGAATACCGTTGATTACGTCTTCGCTTAGGAATTTAGCAACTGGAGATTGAATACCTTCCATGCCTGCAGCACGGTCGTTAACCTTCATCCAAGCTAGGCCTTTCGCGCCGTAGATGTTTACGTGTTCAGCGTAGCCGTCGATTTGCTTACGAGTTAGCTTAGCACCACCTGGAACACGGATAACTGCTACGCGACCTTTTTCGTCGTTAGCTGGGCCAGAGAATACCTTGAATTCAACATCTTTAACCAAGTCAGCAACGTCCACTAGCTCTAGTGGGTTACGTAGATCTGGCTTATCAGAACCGAAACGACGAATCGCTTCAGAGAAAGGCATTACTGGGAATTGACCTAGTTCAACATCTAGAAGTTCTTTCCACATATCGTGAACAAGCTTCTCAGTCACGTTACGTACTTCTTGAGAAGTCATGAAAGATGTTTCGATATCGATTTGAGTAAATTCAGGCTGACGGTCAGCACGTAAATCTTCATCACGGAAACATTTAACGATTTGGTAGTAACGGTCAAAACCAGACATCATCAGCAGTTGCTTGAAAAGCTGAGGAGATTGAGGAAGTGCGTAGAAGCTACCTTTGTGAACACGGCTTGGTACTAGGTAGTCACGAGCACCTTCTGGTGTCGCTTTCGTTAGTACTGGCGTTTCGATGTCTAGGAATAAGTTCTCATCTAGGAAACGACGAACGAAGCTAGAAGCACGTGCACGAAGCTTAATACGGTCGCTCATTTCTGGACGACGAAGATCGATGTAACGGTACTTAAGACGCTGCTCTTCAGAGTTCGTTTGGTTGAAGTCTAGTGGAAGCGCTTCTGAACGGTTAATGATCTCTAGACCCGTCGCGTAAAGTTCTACTTCACCAGTAGCCATGTCTTTATTTACTTGGCTGTCCGGACGAACTCGTACTTCACCAGTAAACTTGATACAGAATTCATTACGCAGTTGGTTAGCGATCGGGAAGATATCTTTCATATCTGGATCGACAACAACCTGAACGATGCCTTCACGATCACGCATATCAATAAAGATAAGACCGCCTAAATCACGGCGACGGTTTACCCAGCCGCACAATTCTACAGTTTGTCCCGCCAGGGACTTGTTCAGGTTACCACAGTAATGGGTACGCATAATGAATTTCCCAATCTCTTAATTATTTACTAATTTCCAAGCTGTCAGTGGTCATTCCACACAACAGAGCAAAGGAACATTTATACGCGGAAACTCGCTTAAAATCGACCTTCCACATTCGAATTTATTGTGTTTTATCTGGCTTTGCTGCTTTTTAGCCCATCAAGTGCGCAAAGATTCATCAAAACCGAAAAAATTGCGATAATTATATCTCGAAAGTACCTTAATCAGCAAAACTCTCGTAAAGTAGATTTTCGTTTCAACCCAAAAACTTTTTGTAATGACTGATGGCGTGATGGATAACGGTGTAATAGATGGATAATCGTGTAATAACAACAGAAACTTTACCTCTAAGACTTGGATTAACTATGTGGTCTCATTCTGAGTGGCAAAGTCAGTTCTACGGTAAAGGCACCAAGCCTGCCGAACGCTTGGAAAAATACACCCAAGTTTTCCATACCGTTGAGGGCAACACCACCTTTTACGCTACGCCAAGTATGTCTACCGTTCACAATTGGAAAGCCGCCAGTCACGATGATTTCAAGTTCACCTTCAAATTGCCCAAATTCATCACCCACCAGCAACAACTGAGACACTGCCAAGCCGAACTCAAAGAGTTCTTGATGACGATGTCGCCACTGCATGACCGTATTGGTCAATGGACGATTCAGCTGCCGCACAGTTTTGAGCCCAGCATGCTGCCTGCCCTACAAAAGTTTTGCACCTTATTCCCAAAAGATATGCAGCTTGGCGTCGAAGTTCGACACTTAGGTTTCTTTGATAAGGGCGATGCGGAAAAACGCTTCAACCAATGGCTGGTTGAGGAAGGCATCAATCGCATCATCATGGACAGCCGCCCCGTTTTCTCTGCGCCACCCACCACAGAAGCGGTGATCGATGCGCATCAGAAAAAACCGCGTGTTCCTGTTCATGCAATTGCTACCGCCAATAACCCGATGATTCGATTTATTGGTCACCCAGACCAAGAACCTAATATTGAGTTTTTTAAGCCTTGGTTTGCCAAAATCCCAAACTGGCTTAATGAAGGCAAGCAGCCCTATTTAATGATCCACACCCCAGACAATAACCACGCACCTGAACTTGCGATTGCTATTTATAAGAGGCTACAAAAGCAAGTATCTGAAAATACATCATTATTACTGCCCGAACTGGCTCAGTTTCCAGCTCAAAAAGGCAATCACCAAATCTCGATGTTTTAACCTCTCACTTGTAAGTAGCTTCGAACCTTGAGCTAAATCTCAGTTTTCGTGACAGTGGCGTTTTTTTTACGTAAAATACGCCCCCTTTTATTTGGTACGAATTTTGTGCCAATTACGCTGACTGTCGAGAGAAAATGCTATGAGCAACACAGACAATATCTTTTCCGCTCCTATTGATAAAATTGGAGACTTCACCTTTGATGCAAGGGTTGCTGAAGTATTTCCGGATATGATTCAACGTTCGGTGCCTGGCTATAGCAATATCATCTCTGCAATCGGCATGCTGGCTGAGCGCTTTGTAAAGCCACACTCAAATATTTACGACCTTGGCTGCTCGCTTGGTGCTGCGACACTTTCTATGCGTCGTCACATTCAGCAAGAAGGCTGCACGATTTTCGCGATCGATAATTCAGAAGCCATGGTTGAGCGCTGCAAATTGCACGTAAATGCTTACCGCAGTGACACACCGGTAGAAGTGATTGAAGCCGACATCCGTGAAGTGGAAATCAAAGACGCTTCTGTTGTGGTGCTTAACTTTACGCTGCAATTTCTTTCTCCAGACGATCGATACGCTCTGCTTGAGAAAATTCATGCTGGCTTGCGCCCAGGCGGGATCTTAATCCTGTCAGAAAAATACGTATTCGAAGATGAAAGCTCAAATGAACTGCTTATCGACCTGCACCATGATTTCAAACGTGCTAACGGGTACAGCGAGCTAGAAGTAAGTCAGAAACGTAGCGCAATTGAAAACGTGATGCGCCCGGATTCGATCCCTGTTCACAGAGAGCGATTTGATAAGATTGGCTTCTCAAGCAGCGAAGTCTGGTTCCAATGTTTCAACTTTGGTTCAATGTTCGCGATAAAGTAAACATTTTAGATTACGTAACCGTCGCGACACCGTTAGCACGTACTAAAATGTCATCCTCAAGAGCGAGGAACAAACGAATTGGGGATCTCTTATCAAACACGATAAACGAGATTCCCTAGCATGTTTGTCCACACTCTTAATGGAGTGACAAATTTAATTTCTACACCACCAACTCAGTGAAAACCTATGTTTAATTTTGCCAATTTTTATCAACTTATTGCCCAAGATACTCGCCTTCAGCCGTGGCTAAATGTCCTGCCACAGCAACTGACCGATTGGCAAAATGCAGAGCACGGTGACTTTGACCGCTGGCTACGTGCACTAAACAAGATTCCACAAGACGTGCCAGATCAAGTTGACCTGAAAAATTCAGTGACGATTGGTAGTTCTACGCCATACCACACAGGCGAACTGAAAAAGCTAGAAAGCTTATTGAAGACTTTCCACCCGTGGAGAAAAGGTCCTTACACGGTTCACGACATTCATATCGATACAGAATGGCGCAGTGACTGGAAATGGGATCGTGTGCTTCCACATATCTCACCACTTAAAAACCGTTCTGTGCTCGATGTAGGTTGTGGCAATGGTTACCACATGTGGCGCATGCTTGGCCAAGGCGCTCGTCTTACAGTAGGTATCGACCCTTCTCACCTTTTCTTGGTTCAGTTTGAAGCGATCCGTAAGTTGATGGGCGATGACCAACGTGCGCACCTTTTACCTCTAGGTATTGAACAACTACCAAAACTGGAAGCGTACGACACTGTATTCAGCATGGGCGTGCTATACCACCGTCGCTCTCCGCTTGATCACTTGATTCAACTGAAAGACCAATTGGTGTCTGGCGGTGAATTAGTGCTTGAAACCTTAGTGATTGAAGGCGATGAAAATGCAGTTCTGGTTCCTGTTGACCGTTACGCGCAGATGAGAAACGTGTACTTCTTCCCCTCTGCTCGAGCTCTGAAACGCTGGCTTGAACAGGTCGGCTTTGAAGACGTGCGCATCGTGGATGAGAATGTCACGACAATCGGCGAGCAACGCACGACAGAATGGATGACACACAACTCTCTACCAGATTACTTAGACCCGAATGATCCAAGTAAAACGGTTGAAGGTCACCCAGCACCAAGACGTGCCATTCTTGTGGCGACCAAGCCATAAATGTGATGCCCGAAAGCCATTATTTAGCCGATAACAGAGTAATGGCTTTTTGGTGGCTACAGCGCCACCTTTTGCTTCGCTGTGAGCTTTCACAAAAATGCGCGCAAATTGAACAAAAATTGACTTATGCTTAATAAGTGAGCTATTTAAAATTACAATAATTGGCGTAGCGCTCACATTGCGATTCAATATGACCAGACTCTTACAATAGGATGCTTCACGCATCCTTTTTTGTGGGCTAAACTTCTAAATAGTCTGAACTATTCTCTAATTTCCAAAGGTTTTTTTATGTTTAAGCGATTATCGCCTATTGTGGCGGTTGGTTTGCTCTCTGGTTGTACCCTTACTAACGGTGCTGCCTACCACCAAGAAACTCTCGATGCTATTGCCCGCTCAGAGACAAACATCGCAAATAAGGTTCAAAATCTTGAACTGCAAGTCAGTAATCAAAGTGATTACATTGAAAGCTTAGAAGACGAAATCATCACCCTTTCAAATCAGTTAGATGTTCATCTAACAAGCATGGAACACAAAGTCATTGAAGAGCTAGAGGAAGAAGAACCCGTGGCAGTTGCAGCGGCTCCTATCGCTCCTACCTCACAACCGACTATCCTTGGCGGAATCGAAAAAGTGTCTATCGACTCAATCAAACAAAGCTTTGATGCGCGAGTGGATACCGGCGCAACAACCTCTTCTTTGAATGCCGTCGATATTAAAGAATTCGAACGAAATGGTAAGAACTGGGTTAAATTTCACCTAGACGACAAAGCCCAAGCTAAAGAAGACCAGAAATGGATTGAAGCGCCTGTTGTACGTTATGTGAAAATCCGCCAATCAACGAATGATCAGACAGAACGTCGAGCTGTGATTGAATTATGGGTTAAAGTTGGAAAAATCCATGAAAAAGCGCAATTTACATTGGCGGATCGCTCTCAAATGAGTCACCCTGTATTACTAGGGCGCGAATTTATCAAAGACATAGCGCTAGTAGATGTAAGTAAAAAGTACGTACAAACGGAAGTTAAATAACAATAGTAGGGTAAGCTATGACGTCAAGAATTCCATTTTATATCTCTATATTCCTGCTTATCGTGGCAGGCATAACACTGAGTATGTTCAGACATACGACCTACGGTGTACCTTGGACTCCAGGGGAAACCAGGCAGGTTTGGGACGTTGAAGCTCGTATTGAGTTCAACGCAGTAGGCAAAGAAGCAAAAGTTTCCTTAGCGGCTCCTCATACTCAGTCTAACTACACACTTATCGGCGAATCGGCTTCATCACCAGGTTACGGTATTTCTTACTTAAATACTGAGTCAGGTCGTCGTGCAGAGTGGTCTATTCGTTACGCAGATGGCCCTCAAACCATCTACTACAAGACACAATTCCTAGTCGACAACCAAGCTAAAGTGAACGACACACCACCAGAAGGTGAAGTGGTTCAACCAAGCTTCGACGGCCCGGAAGAAGCGGCGTCTCTAGCTCTTATTGACAGAGCAACAAAGCGTTCTGCAGACAATCTAACGTTCACTCGTGAGCTCATCAAAACACTTAATGATCCAGACAGTCAAAACTCTGCGCTGATTCTGAACAACATGACCAAAGTGGAAGCGACACACAAGCTACTTTCAGCAGCGAAAATACACAACAAAGTGGTTGGTGTTATCGAGCTAGAAGATGGCCGTCGTCGTCAATCAATTCAGAACATGATTCAGATTTGGGATAACGATGAGTGGATCCTATTCTCTCCTGAGTCCAGCGAACAGCAAGTTCAACCAAACCTACTTATCTGGGACGAGTCAAACGTTTCTCTACTGGATGTAGTTGGCGGTCAAAACAGTAAAGTTCACTTCTCTATGATTGCTCAAGAGGTTTCACCAACTGAAGCAACCAACAGTAAAGTCTCGGCTGACCAGCTGTTAAACCTATCGATTCATAGCCTACCGCTAGAAGAGCAAGCGATGTTTAAAACCATCATGCTGATTCCTATCGGTGCACTTATTGTTGTGTTCTTGCGTGTCATCATCGGTTTGAAAACGTCTGGTACCTTCATGCCAGTTCTGATTGCGGTGGCCTTTGTTCAAACACAACTGGTAACGGGTATTGTTGGCTTCCTACTGATCGTCGGTACGGGTCTTATTATTCGAAGTTACTTATCCAAACTCAACTTGCTACTGGTAGCCAGGATATCCGCCGTAATCATTACGGTAATCATGATTATCTCCGTGTTTACCGTGGTCGCGTTTAAAGTCGGTCTGACTGAAGGTCTATCTATTACGTTCTTCCCAATGATCATCCTATCTTGGACTATCGAACGTATGTCTATCCTATGGGAAGAAGAAGGCGCGAAAGAAGTAATGCTACAAGGTGGTGGTTCTCTATTCACTGCGGTTCTTGTTTACTTAGGCATGACTAACCCGTTCATTCAGCACTTAACGTTTAACTTTATTGGTTTACAGCTTGTTATTCTAGCGACCATCTTGCTACTAGGTAACTACACAGGATACCGTCTAACCGAGCTTCGTCGCTTTAAACCGCTAGCGGAGGACTAAGTTATGTTTGATCAGTTTACTTCACCGTTTAGGTTGAAAGACAAAGGCATAATGGGAATGAACAAGCGTAACCATAGTTATATTGGTCGCTACAATGATCGTTCCAAGTATCCACTCGTTGATGACAAGCTTAAGACGAAGATCATTGCTGAACAGGCTGGTGCTACTGTACCAAAACTGATTGGCGTGATTGGTCATCAAGCTGAAGTAAAAACAATCCACAAGATGGTAAAAGAGTGGCCGGGTTTCGTAATCAAGCCAGCTCAAGGTAGTGGTGGTAAAGGTATCCTTGTTGTGACATCTCACAAGGATGGGGTTTATACCAAGCCATCAGGTTCGACTATCAATGAAGAAGACGTAGAGCGTCACATCAGTAACGCTCTTGCAGGCCTTTTCTCACTTGGTGGTAAGAACGATGTAGCGGTAGTTGAAAACCTCATTAAGTTTGATGAGTGTTTCGATGGCTTCAGTTACGAAGGTGTGCCAGATGTACGAATCATCGTATTCAAGGGCTACCCTGTAATGGCGATGATGCGCTTATCTACTTCAGCTTCAGACGGCAAGGCTAACTTGCACCAAGGGGCTGTAGGTGTAGGTATTTGTATTGCGACGGGTAAAGCCGTTCGTGCGGTTCAGTTTGACCACCCAGTCACTCACCACCCAGATACGGGTAAAGAGTTGGCGCTACTTCAAGTGCCGCATTGGGAAAAACTGCTAACACTGGCATCAAGTGCTTGGGAAATGACAGGCCTTGGTTACATGGGTACGGACATGGTTTTAGACCAAGAAGAAGGCCCGATGGTACTGGAGCTAAACGCTCGCCCTGGATTAGCAATACAGATTGCAAACGGCGCAGGTTTATTACCTCGCTTGCATCATATTGAAAACCTGGGCACACCGGCTGAATACCCAAAACCAGCAGAGCGCGTTGCCTACGCTGCTAAGCAATTTGGTGTTCACGGTAGCGAAATTGTTCAAAACTAAGCTCATCTAAATTAAAGCGAAACGACTCAGTTATTGATACTGAATCTAGCTCGATAAAAAGGCCGCATAACTCTGAGAGTTACGCGGCTTTTTAATGCCAGCCGTCTTCACCGAGCTAATATGATTAAGCCTCTGTTACTTCACTCTCAGGCTCACGAATAGGATCAATACGCACAGCCGCCACCTTAAATTCAGGGATCTTCGCGTGTGGATCAGTCGCTGTGGTAGTCAAACGGTTAACTGGTGATTCAACAAAATGGAATGGAATAAATACCACACCCTTTTGCATTCGTTTAGTCACAAAGGCCGCGATTTCGATTTCACCACGACGTGTTGAGACCTTAAGCATCTGACCATTCGAGATCCCTAACGCTTCAGCATCATGAACACTGACCATCGCACGTGGCCCAGCTAAGTTATCCAGCCCTTTAGTTTTACGCGTCATGGTTCCGGTATGGAACTGCTCTAGAATACGCCCAGTCGTTAATACTAACGGATACTCTTCATCCGGAAGCTCTGCTGCATATCGAAACGGAATCGCTTCCATCTGACCACGTCCACGAGTGAACTGAGTCTGGTGCATAATACGAGTGCCATCAGGATTGTTTTTATTGCTTGGCCATTGCACGCCATTAACCGTGATGTTTTCCCAACGTAAACCACCATATTGTGGCGTGACGCGAGCAATCTCATTGGTAATGTCCGCAACCGAATCGTAGCTCCAACCACCACCCATTGCATTCGCAAGTAACTGGATAATCACCCAATCCTCTTTCGCTTCACCTGGAGGTAATACCGCAGGGTTGATACGCTGAACGCGTCGCTCGGTATTGGTAAAGTGACCAGACTTCTCGGCGAACGAGCAAGACGGTAGAACCACATCGGCATACTGCGCCGTTTCGGTTAAGAAGATGTCTTGCACCACAAGGAAATCTAACGCTTCAAGCCCTTCAATCACGTGTGCTTGATTCGGATCGCTTAGTACAGGATTTTCACCCATCACATATAAACCACGCACATCTCGATTACACGCCCCATCAATAATCTCGGTCAGCGTTAACCCTGTTTCAGCAGGCAAATCAGCAACGCCCCACTCCATCGCAAACTTTTGACGAACCATTGGGTTGTACACTTTCTGATAACCCGGCAAGTTATTTGGCAATGCGCCCATGTCACACGCACCCTGAACATTGGATTGACCACGTAATGGGTTGATACCGCCGCCTTCAATTCCGATATTGCCACACAAGAGCTGTAGGTTAGCGATTGATCGAACGTTATCGTGACCAGTGGTATGTTGCGTAATGCCCATCGAGTAGTACACCGCTGTACGCTCTGCAGTACCAATCAATCGCGCCATTGCGAAGATGTCTTCCGCTTTAACGCCAGTTACCAGCTCCACTTTGTCTAGTGAATAACTTGGTGACATTACCTCTTGAAGCAAGGTATCAAAGCCATCCACACGGTCTTCGATATACTCTTGGTCGTACCAACCGTGTTTGATGATTTGCTGCATCACACCATTGATCAACATTACATCAGTACCCGGTCGGTGCGCTAAATAAAGTTCAGCATGGTCAGCAATATCGATTCGTTTTGGATCGGCAACGATCAATCTCGCTCCACCATGTCTCACAGCTTGCTTGATATGCGAGCCAATAATTGGGTGTGCTGACGTGGTGTCGGAGCCAATAATAAAGATCACATCTGAGTGCTTGATGCTTGGAATATCATTGGTCATCGCCCCGCTACCTAGCGAAGCCTCTAAACCAGTAACAGTAGATGCGTGACAAAGGCGCGCACAGTGATCGACGTTATTGGTACCGAGTTCACGACGTATGAATTTTTGGAAGGCATAGTTATCTTCATTGGTGGTTTTCGCCGACGAGAACCCCGCTAAAGCGTTACTGCCAAAGCCTTGCTTAATCGCAGTAAACTTCTCGGCAATAAGCTTAACTGCCTCATCCCAACTTGCAGGTTGCAACCAGCCATCTTTACGAATTAATGGTGTGGTTAAACGCGCATCGCTGCCCACAAAATCGAAGCCAAATCGTCCCTTAACACACAACATGCCTTCATTAACCGGAGAGTCTCCGCCTTCGATATAGCGAATTTTGTTTTTCTGCTCATCGATATGCATGGTTAACTTACAACCCACACCGCAATAAGTGCAGATGGTATCGACTTTCTTGAGTACGTCTGTGTCTCCCTGCTTTCTGTCGCGAGCATCGACCATTGCACCGGTTGGACACGCCTGAATACACGATCCGCATTGAACGCAGTTTGAGTCGCCCATTAAGGTCTTGTCCGCCCCAAAGTTAGGACGACATTCTGGTCTTGATGCAGGTTTGCCATCCGATTGGTTCATGAAGCTTAGAACGCCATGAACATTCTGTTCTCGACACGCTTGGATACACTGGCCACAACTAATACAGCGGTTAGCGTCAAAGATAATGAACTCAGAACTGTCATCGACCGAAAATTTTTGTCTTGTTAACCCGACCTTCGCTTCTTCAGCACGAATCGCCTGCCAACTCTCATTCGAAGCCACATCGATTTTGTATTCAGGATGGGTTTGCGTTGCTTTGTATTCAGTCGAGTAGTCTCGTAGGTCGCAATCTGTATTAGCTTGGCAGCCACACTCTAGACATCTTGCAGCTTCAGCGATTGCATCGGCATTATCAAACCCTGTTTCTACTTCATCGAAGCTTTGTTCACGCTGTTCGGGCGTTAGCTCAGGCATGATCTTGCGCGCCATGCGTTGTATAGATTTGTATTGCTCAGGATCCACCGCTTTGAGCTGTTTGTGCTTTCTTGAGTTAAACGGTTTAGCCGGAATATTTTCCATATCACCATGGAAGAAGCGATCGATCGCTTGTGCAGCAATACGCCCATCCCCAACCGCTTCGACTGCAGTTGCAGGGCCGCGTCGGAAATCACCAATACTGAAAATATTTCCGGTTCCGGTATGCATGGTTTGTGGATTAGCATCTGCGGTATTCCAACGAGTAAGAGGAATATCAATTGCTTCATTGTCCATAAAACTCAGATCAGGCTTTTGTGACACGGCAGCAATAACCGTATCAAACGCTTCAACAAAGAACTCGCCCGTTGGTTTAGGGCTGCGACGACCTGAAGCATCAGCCGGACCCAAAGCCATACGCTCTAATCGTATTTCTGATACATGACCATTTTCATCGGCTATGTTTGCTGCCGGGTTGGTTAAGAAATGGAACTTCACACCTTCATGCTCAGCTTCTTCGATTTCGTAATCTTCTGCAGGCATCTCATCTCGAGTACGACGATAAATCAGCGTAGTATCCGCGCCATCACGCACCGCTGTTCGAGCGCAGTCAATCGCGGTATTACCGCCACCAATTACTGCGACCTTTTTACCTGTGACATACTGCTGATCGGTCACGTAATCTTTCAGATAATCGACACCCAAATAACAACCGCCGAGTTCACTACCCGGGTAATTCATTTCAACCGCTTGTGATGCGCCAACGGCTAAACAAACCGCATCAAAATCGTTACTTAAATCAGACAGTGTAAAATCAACACCGAGTTTTTTACCGCACTCAACCACCATTCCGTTGCGACACATCAACTCGATTTCTTTATCTAGAATCGACTTAGGTAAGCGATATTCAGGGATACCGTAACGCAGCCAACCACCCGCTTTGGGCATCGACTCATAGACACTGACTTCATAGCCTTCGTTAGATAGGTAATAACCCGCCGTAAGCCCACCGGGGCCACTACCAACAATAGCAATGCTCTTGCCTTTATTTGGTTTCTTCGCTGGCATGTAGCTCTCTTGAGCCGCTAGATCCGCATCGGCAGCGTGTCGTTTGAGTTGGCGAATCGCAATGGATTCATCGACCAAGTTACGACGACATTCGGTTTCACAGAAAGCAGGACACACACGACCAATTGAAAGCGGCATTGGCAATGTCTTTTTGATCACTTCAATCGCTTTAATGTGATCATTTTGAGCAATATGGTGCAGGTAAGATTGGATGTCGACCCCAGCAGGACAGGCTGTTTGGCATGGCGCCTCACAGTCAGCGTAGTGATCGGTCATGATGCGATTCAACGCTTCTTGTCGATGATTCGTTAACTGTTTTGACTGAGTGGTAATATTCAGCCCATTAGACACTTCAAGCTCACAAGAGCGAGTAACACCAACGCCATCAACTTCCACAACACACAAATCACACGGCACTTTATCCGCTGTTTTATTCAAACCACATAAAGATGGGATTTCCAAACCACATGTTTTTGCCGCTTCAAGAACGGTTTGTCCTTGCTCGACGATTCGATATTTCCCATCAATAACGATTTGAATCATACCTAAGTCCTACCTTTACCTTTCGCACACGCGAGTTATCAACAATTAAAATTTAAGTAATACAATATTATTAATATTATTAAATCTATGTCATTACCATACATTATTTGTGGTTTTGTGCGTGTGACCTCAAACAAGTTCCATTGATAATAACCATAATGTATGAGTGGTCTTATCAGTGTCGACGAAAGGATTAAGCGGGAGGGGTTCTGCTGTAGAAGTAAGAAGTAAGAAGTAAGAAGTAAGAAGTAAGAAGTAAGAAATAAGAAATTAGATTCAAGGTACAAAAAAGCCCCTAATGATTAGGGGCTTTGAACAAATATCATTGAGTCGCTTTCGAGCTTATAGCTAAGCTATCAAGGTTATTGCTCGGCTATCAAGATTATAATTCGGCTATCAAAGTTATTGCTCAGTTTCTTCGATAAGCTCTTGCACCGGAGATGCTGGTTTGTTTTGAGCAAAACCGCGCAGGCCAACAACATGTACGTGTTCGTGGTCTTTGAAGACCTTACGAACCAGTTTGTAGGTTGTACCTTTCTCTGGGCTAATGTTTTCAGGTGCTGCAATCAGAAGTTGCATACCCAAACGGTCACACAGTTCAAACAGCGTAGAGATAGACTTAGAATCCAAACGTGCTGCTTCATCAAGGAACAACAAACGACATGGAACGATGTCTTTACTGCGAAGTCGACGAGATTCCTCTTCCCAGCTCTGAATAACCATCAATAGGATTGACTGACCCGTACCGATCGCCTCACCCGTAGACAATGCGCCCGATTCAGCTTGTAACCAACCATCTGAACCACGGTTAACTTCAACACTCAGCTCTAGGTAGTTACGGTAATCCAGTAGCTCTTCACCTAGAACTTGTGGAGAACGTTGACCCATATCGATATGTGGGTTAACACGTTGGAACAACTTCGCCATCGCTTCTGAGAAGGTAAAGCGCGTTGATTCAAACAAGTCTTTGTGTTGCTCTTGCTGAGTCGCTAGACCTGATAGCAAGATCTCGTGACTTTCACGAATCTTAACGTTCAGACGTACGCCCTTAACCTGACCAAAGTAGATGTTCGACAAACCTTGGTTCAGCATACGAATACGGTTCTGCTCGCGCTGAATCGTTTTCTTGATGATGCTTGCTACCGACTCAGAGCTGATCGCCAAGCGGTTTTCACGCTGCGTCAGTTCTTCTGTTAGTCGGGCTAGCTCAACTTCCATCTCTTCGATTGCTTCTACCGGATCATCCGTATGAATGATGTCTTGGCGAATACGCTCGCGAAGATGTTGGTAAACCGCAATATAGAACAGAACCTTACGCTCTGGATGTGCGTTGTCTTCAGATAGACGCAGCGAATCACGTAGGTCGTCATTGTCAGCTACAGCTAGACGTAAAGCACCCAGTGATTTATCCGACATAGAACGAAGCTCGCCCGCCGTTAGGTAAGCCAGTTCACGCTTATGAAGACGACGTTCAACATCATTTTCACGAGCTAAGCGAAGTACTGAACACCAGCCTGCTTTTGCTGCAACAACGAAAGTACGAAGCTCTGTGTACTCTTTCTGAACTTTCTTAAGACGCTTAGCCAAGGCTTTCATCTCAAGTTCTGTTGACGTAATCGTTCGCTCGTATTCGCTCTTACGGCTGCGAGATGTGTGCAGACGTTCTTGAAGTTCATCACGACGACGTACAGCACGCTCTTCAGCGCCTTCGTCAGCGTTTACGCCGAACTCTTGTAGCTCTTGTTTGAACTCTTGAACCGTCTCTTGCTTCGCTTGATGTGAGCTCTTCAGTGCCGCCAATACTTGGTTGTATTGGTTCATCTGTTCGCGAGCTTGCTTCAAGCCATCGCGGCCTTTGGTTCTTGCTTGTTCAGCTTGAACCAACTTCGCTTTCAGTTGCTCGCTCAGTTCACTGCTCTTATTAAGCAAATCAACAGAATCCGCGTAAGCAAAGTAATGACGACGCTCAATCAGATCAGACAGTGCGAACACTTTGCCTTTTAGCGTTTGTAGCGCGTTGTCTGCTTGACGGTACTCTGCTTCCAAAGCTTCGAATTGCTCTGGGTCAGCGTCTAGTGCAGATACGAACTGTTCTAGAGAAGTAAGCGCCTTGCCGTGCGTATTCAAGTAAGATTTCGCTTCACTTAAACGCTCTAGTTGCGCTTCTAATTCAGCTAAACGCTCAGCCAATGTTTCGTCTTCTAAAATACGAACCATTGGTGCTAATTTATCTAGCGCACCAAGTGCCTGCTTGCTTTGTAGAAGCTGACTGCGTTGCTGCTGCTCTTTAGAGTTAAGCTCAGCCAGAGAACGAACAATTTGATTACGCTTATCACGAATCGCAGCAAGTGCTTGCTCTGGGTCTGCGTTAAACGCAACGTGCAGGTGCTTCGCAACAAAGCTGTTGAATGCTTGGTATAGGCGATTCAGTTTTTGAGAGTCAAACGCTGCCTTCGCGTGGTTTTCAACCACAACGTCACGCTCTTCGCGCAATTTCTCTAGACGTTGTTCACGAGCCGCACGGCCAAACAGTGGGATCTCAGGGAAACGAGAGTAACGCATTTGGCGATCGTTCAGCTGAACACACACTGCGCCTTCAAGCTCATCGGCATTGAATGAACTGTCATCAAACGCGTCGACATCGCCTTCTAGGATGTAAAGGTCTTCTGGACAATCATCAAGATCCACCAGCTTCTCTTTAATACCATCAAGATCAGAAACCACAATTGCGTGACGAGCCGGGCCGTACATCGCACTGAAGTACGGCGCATCACCAATAGTGATATCATCGTAGATCTCAGAAAGCAGCACGCCACCAAGCGTATCCGCTAGGCCTTTGAGGCGAGGATCGTTAGAACCACCTGGAGACGCTAAACGCTCAATTTCGTGCTCAAGTTCAGCTCGGCGCGTAGCCAACTGATCTTTTGCTACCGCTTGAGATTTCTCATCTTCAAGCACTTGTTGCATTTGAGTCATCACCGCTTGGCTATCTTCTAGCTCAGCGTCGGTTTGATCTCTTAATGCTTCAAGCGCATCGTTTGCCGTGATCCATGCTGGAGCAATAGACTCAAGTTTTTGAATCTCTTGATCGTGGTTTTGTTGTACACGACGTTGCTCACTCTTCGCTTCACGCAGCTCTTCTTGAGCGTACTCAAGAGACTCGATCTGCATAGCATGACGTTCACGTTCTTCATCGAAAACCGCTTCGTCAGTCAGTGAGATGTTGTGTTGCTTTTGGTATTCAGTCGCTAGCTCTTTTGCTTGACGCTGCTGAGCCACATCACGAGCCATATCGCGGTGCTGAGCACGCCACTGCTGTTCATTTTCAACAACGTGTTTTGCGTTACGGCCTTTTTCTAAAGCTTGCTTAGCGCTTTGAGACGCTTCTTTACGCTCAACGTCACCCACAATACTTTTAACAAGAGCGAGCGCTTTGTCGAACTGCGCAGAAGCAGCAGAAGACATGTCTAGTTTATGTTTAGTAGACAGCAGCGTTTGAGTGCTTGATTCTTCTTGTGCTTTTAGCTCAGAAACCAGAGTTAGTGCGCTTTCTGCCGTAATAGACTCATCACCAAGTAGCTGCTTAGTTTTCTCTAATGCTTGAACCGCTTGCTGGTATTGAAGTGCACGAGTCTGCTGAACATCCAATGCTTGTTGGTAATCAGCAAGCTGAGTTTTCAGGCTATCCACTTCTTCTTCAGTGATGGTTGCCTGCTCTTCAGCAAGAAGTACTCGTTCTTGAGCTTCTTCAACCACCATAATCTGCTCTTCTAGACGCTCATTCAGCTCTTCTAGATCTTCGCTGTAGCGGGCAATTTTCTCTTGCTGACGAAGTGCAGTTTGAACTAATTGCAGATGATCCGAAGCCGCTTGGTAATCTTGCTCTAGTGCTGATTCTTGATCGACAAGTAACTCTAGTTCTTCTTGAACGCGGTTCAACAAGTTGTTTTGATCAAGCAAGGTTTCACGAGAACCAAACAGCTCACCACGGAACTTCATGGTTTGATCAAGCTTGTTGCGACGATCGTTAGCATGGCGCATGTAATCTGCTGCCACGTAGTTCGTAGATTCAGTGATCAAGTGCTTAAACAAATCACGATCCGACTGAGTCGTTTTGATCGCTTCTAGCGTCATACGGTTTTCGCGTAGTGCTGATTCCATGTCTTGGAACGCTTTCTTCACACCACCATTTTGCGGTAACAGATAATCACGCAGAGAACGCGTAATCGCACTTGAGATACCACCGTAAAGTGATGCTTCAATTAGGCGGTAGAACTTAGAACGGTCGCTGCTGTTACGTAGTTTCTTCGGTACCACACCGTATTCAAACATTTGCGAGTGGTAATCAACAATCGAAGAGAAGGCCTTAAAATGCGTGCCTTCGTATTGTGCAACCGCCGCTTTCACGTCGTTCAACTGACATACGCGAGCGTGGCTGTCTGAAACGTTCTGAATCAACACATCCGTTGGTTTCACATGGCTTGGAAGGCCTTGGATAACGAACGGTTTAATGTCGACTTTCTTATCACGACCCGCGACTTGCTGCAGTTTTACTGCAAACAATAGACGCTGATTACGAGAGTTCACAACATCTAGTGCGGCATAACATGCGCCTGGCTGAAGCTTACCGTAAAGGCCTTTATCACGAGATGACTGTGAGCTACCCGCTTCCGTTGTGTTACGGAAATGCAGAAGGCTTTGGTCAGGGATCAGTGCTGTGATGAATGCCGCCATTGTGGTCGACTTACCCGCACCGTTACCGCCAGAAAGCGTTGTAACCAATCCATCAATATCAAAAGTACGCGCAAAGAAGCCGTTCCAGTTGACCATGGTTAATGATTGATACTTACCTCTTTCAATCATGCTTCACCTTCTACTTTTGTTTGTTCGCCAGCATTTGACTCAAGGTCAAAGTCAGCTTGATCGTTAAAAATGTCTTGTTGACCGTTTTCGTCTACGTCTGCATCTACTTCTGATGTGGCTTCCGCTTGTTCTTCATTCAACAAGCTACCTTGGTTAGGCTCTTGGGTATGCACCACAGCTTCACCATCACGGATAAGACGTAACTGCGCTTCTTTCATATCATCGCCAACACGAACGTCAGCGCCAAAACGGAATACCGCTTCGCTGATACGGAACTTGCCGGTTTCACCAATCGCAATCAGCATGCCGATACGGCGTAAACGACGTAGAGAAGTACGTACTTTTTCGAACAGCTTTTCTTTATCTAGGTCAGAACCAGACGCACGGTTGGTTGCTAGCTTCATGAGTTTTTTCTCATCCGCTAACGACATCAACTCATCAAACAGTTCTTGGTTGGTGAAGATACCTTCATGAGCAAGACGTTCTGGGCTTAGGTATAAGAAACACAACACCTTTCCAACCAACATGTCGAGCTCAGACAACACACTACGACCAATCAGAGACGTAGAACGCGGACGCAGGTAATAGAAACCTTCCGGCGCTTTTACCAATTCCGTATTGTAGCGTTGATAGAAATGCTGAAGCTCAACTTCAAAATCAGACAGCAACGCGTGGTTATCTAGGTCTTCTGTTGAAACATGCTTACCTGAACGCAGCATGCTATCTAGCGCAGGGAACAGTGGGTTCGCTATCGCTTTTACCAGTTTCTCTGGCATGTAATCATCAGTACTTGTTAATGACATTTGCTTGTACCTTTGCACCGAAATCGTTAATTGCCTGCCAATCTGGCTGAATAGCCTGATAGTCAGACTCTGAGTAACCTAAGCGCACGGCTTGGTCGACAACAATTCTGGCTAAATCAAAATGGTGTGTGCGAGGGTGTGCAGCGAGGTAATCGCGTAACACAAGGCCAAGATCAATTGGCGCGCCTTGCTGTTTGTGAGCTTTTAACATCTCTGCAATTCGATCTGAAAGCAGGTCATTTACTTGCTCAAATTCTTCGTACTCTACGTCGATTGGTGCTTGTCCCATCACTTCGTCATCACGAAGCACGAGCGCTTCATCACGAAGATCCGTCAGCTTCTCAGCATCGGCGTAGGTCAATAACCAAGGCGCATCAAAGTAGTCAGTGACTGACTGACGCAAGCGCTGGCTAAAGGCGCGGTTTTTATCCATATCAATCGCGGTACGGATGAACTTGTGAACATGGCGGTCGTAGCCGATCCATAAATCGATGGCTTGTTGGCCCCAACTGGTGATTCGGTCTAGCTTCATCTGCAAGCCGAACAGGGTTTCGCCAACGAACTCGAGTTCATCGTCACCGTAAACAATTTCTTGAATATCGAGGATCTGTGTTTGCAGTTCATCCCCCGCCGCTTGCAAGGTGTCTTGCAATTCTTTTAGTGTGGACGAGGTTTCTGAAAGCAAGGTTTCACAGTTGTTAATCGCCTCTCGCCAATCCTTGTTTAAAAGGTCGGCAATTTGCTGTTTAACGGTTTGCTGCTGCTCATCCATAACACGTTGGTTAAGATCAATCTGATCGAAAATTTCACCAACAGAATACTTGAGCACGCCGTAAACATTCTTTCTCCAATGTCCTGGAGTTCCGCCTTTTTGTGCTGCTTCAATGGCTTTTGCCATCTCGTCCGCAACCATAGAAAGCTGGATAGACAGTTTTAACTTAGAGAACTGACGGTGGCGTAAGTAATAATCTGAAATACCAATCGCCAATGGTGATAAGCGATAAATACTCGCACCATCGGTGATTTCGCTGGTAAAGCGGCTAATCAACTTCTGTTTAACTAACTCGTTGATGGCATTGTTGGCACGAAACGCGGACGCTTCGCCAGTATCTTCAAACAGTCGAGTGACGATGGTAAATGCATCGTGCAGTTCACCCTCGCCCAACTCTTCATCGAACCTTTCATTGCTTAGTACTGCGATAGCAATCAAAAATGCTAAGCGCTCTGGTGGCAAGTTTAATGAAAAATCATGCTGCTTGACCCAGCCCACCAACTCATCAATTGGCTGCTCTTCGGCAGTTTGAGTCATTTCACTCATTGTGGTTCCTGTTACTGTTCTTCGTCATATCGAATGTATTAGATATGACGCCTATTTCTTTATGACGCGGGCTTCTTACGATTGCATAGCGCATGTTGTGGCTTCTTTTACCACATTCACCGCTGTTATTGCGCAGGTTTTTGAGCCCAAACGTGAATATAACGGCCTAGTGACAGATATGGCTCTTGACGACATAGCTGTTTTTCCAGTTCCAATACATCTTCAAATTGGTAATCGCCCATGTACTCCATATTACCTATGTAGTCACTGAAAGAGCGAATGCCTGATTTACCACAGATTTCTAGACCAGCGTCTTCTATCCATTGATAAACCTCTTCCGGCTTCAAGCCTTTTTGTGGTTGCAGCTTAAACCGTTTTCGATGTGGCATCCCATTCAATACATGAGGAATGTTGCCACAAATCACATTTTTCAGGACTAATCCGTGGTGGTTGTAAAACATTATCGAGGCAACACCACCTGGCTTAACTTGTTCAAGCAATAAATCAAGCGCCTCTTTAGGATCGGCTAACCATTCCATTACGGCATGAAACATCACAAAATCGACTTTCTCATCGAGATGTTCTGCGACTTTTTGTACCGGTGAATGAATAAATCGATATTGCTCTAGCAAACCCGCTTCGCTGATACTTTCTTCGGCGAGCTTCAGCATTTCAGAAGAGAGATCACACAGAGAAACGTTATGCCCAAGCGACGCAATTTTTTGCGACATCTGCGCAAGGCCGCCTCCAGCATCAAGCACATGCAGCGGCGAAGCTGATTGCTCAAACTTGCTCAAAGCTTGTTCTAAATCTTCCCATACGATGATCTGACGGATCTCTCCTTTGTCAGAGCCGTAAATATTTTTTGCAAATTTGTGGGCAATATCGTCGAAATTACGGTCTTCAGTCACGGCTACTTGAGTTATTATGTCCTATCGTGCCTGCTATTCTGTCACAGGAATTTCAGGAATAAAGAGGCGATGTCTCTTTTTACTACTAAGTGATGTTTTTTCGGACTATTCGGATATGTTTGAGCTGAAAAAAGTAGTGTCTTCGCTATTGATGCCACTGCCAGCAATGTTAATTCTCGCTTTTCTGGGTTTAGCCCTAGTGATGTTTACTACCAAAAGGAAGACTGGTTGCCTAATCACCCTCTCAGCCCTATGTGGTATTTTCCTAATCGCTTTCCAGCCAGTTTCTAGTCAACTTTTAATGCCAATGGAAAGGCAACACACCGCATTTTTACCTGTCGATGAAACCGTCGATTACGTGATGGTTCTTGGAAGTGGTCACGTCGTAGACGACCAAATTCCACCGACATCAGAACTTAGCCGCACCGGCCTGATGCGTTTAAGTGAAGGGATTCGTATTCTACGCCTCTACCCTGGTGCAAAACTCATTTTGTCTGGCTATGGCGCAGGCACTGAAGTAAGTAACGCAAGAATGATGGCTAAAGTGGCTTTAGCACTTGGCGTAGCAAAGCCCGACATCATTCTGCTTGAAACCGCAAAAGACACTTGGGAAGAAGCCCGCCAAGCCGCTGCGTTCGTTAAGAATAAAAGAATGGTGTTGGTGACTTCAGCGAGCCATATGACTCGCGCACTGAACGAATTCAATGCTGCTGGAATGAAACCACTGCCGGCACCAACTAACTACCTTGCACAAGAAGGTATAGTTGAGCCGTGGGAAAAGTACATGCCGAAAGCGCTATACCTTGAGCAGACTGAGCGTTACTGGCACGAAACCATGGGATTGGTTTGGCAAAGCCTGCGTGATTGGCTAGATACAAGCAATGACATTGTTGAAGAGCCTGTTATTCCAGAAGCTTCCAGCTTAATTGAAGATGACGGTGAAGTTTCCGCGGCTCAGCCTCAATAAGCCCATTGAATCTTTAAACTCATCTTAAGCATACAGAGTCGCCAAGTATTTGTAGATTCTCTGGTTGTTAACAGTAAAAGCTGAGTAATAAAAAAGCCGAGACATCAATGATGTCTCGGCTTTTTACGTTTAAATGTCGTTGTTAATTAATCACTCCCGAAGGAAATCAATCACCAGCGAACATGTAACCTTCACCGTGAACCGTCACAAAGATTTGTGGGTTCTTAGGATCGAACTCCATTTTTGCACGCATACGACGAATCAGCACGTCGATAGTACGGTCATTAGGCGCGTCCACTCGGTGGCTAATCATATTCAAAATACGTTCGCGGCTTAATACTTGATTAGGGTAAGAAGACAAAGCCACTAGCAGTTCGTATTCTGCTTTGGTCAGTTTCACTGGTTCGCCGTTCTTGCTTAACGCACGACGAGGGATATCAAATGTCCACTCACCAAAACGAACCACAGACTCATCTGATGTTTCTTCTACAGCGCCCGCTGCTGTTTTACGAGCAGCAGAGATACGCCAAAGTAGGTTTTTAACTCGAACTAATAACTCGCGAAGTTCGAAGGGTTTAGTAACGTAATCGTCAGCGCCCATTTCAAGGCCTACGATCTTGTCGATGCTATCCGTGCGTCCAGTAACTAAAATAATTCCAATGTCTGATTGACTGCGTAATTCGCGAGTTAGCATCAATCCATCTTCGCCTGGTAAGTTGATGTCCAGCATAATGAGGTCAACGTTGTTTTCTTCTAACACGTTTCTCATTTGAGCGCCGCTTTCTGCTTCGCTCACTGTGTAACCCTCGTTCTGGAAGTATCCAACCAGTTTACTGCGGGTTACCACATCATCTTCTACGACTAATACGTGATAGCTCATCTACACCACTTTTCTTATTTAATAGTTTCAGTGACTATTCTATTCATAACTAGTAACAATTCTAGTGGTACAGAAGATAAAAGCCAGAAACATGGATTTTTTTTGATACAAGACAATCTTAAACCTTGCTATTTATCGTCCATCGCAATTCAATATAGGCATTACTACTAACGAGTAACTTTGCGTTTCGCAAATAACCTTGTTATTCAGCCTTGGTGTGCTTATGCCCAAGTGACTTCAAGATGCATATAAGCAACATCACAAGACTAAGTCAGGATCTAACAAATGAAAGATACGAAAGCGTTCAACGAGCAAAGAGCAGAAATATACTGGTGGCTATCAAGCTTATTTGCCAAAGAGCTCACTCAAGAAGAACTCGATCACTACCACTCTGTTGAAATTCGTTCTTTCCTAACTGGTTTAGGCGAAAATGAGACACTAAAGCCAGCGATTGATAAGTTAGTGGATGCGCTGAACCGCCTACAAACTCGTGAAGATGCTCAGCTAGAACTGTCTGCAGACTTTTGCGATCTTTTCTTAAAGACAGATAAGCACGGCGCTCTTCCTTACGCTTCTATGTATATCGGCGAAACTGGCCTTTTGAATGATAAGCCAGCAAAAGATATGGAAGAGATCATGGCTAAGCACAACTTAATCGTGAACCAAGATCTAAAAGAGCCAGCAGACCACATTGCTATTGAACTCGATTTCCTTGGTAACTTGATCATTCGTTCAAACGAAACAGATATTGAAGAAGAGCTAGAGAAATTATTTGCCGTTCAACAGCAGTTTATCGAACAACAACTGCTGACTTGGGTACCAAAGTTCAACGTAAAATGTCATGACGTTGATGAATTCGGTTTCTACGCTAGTGTCTCATCTTTGCTACTCGCATTCTGTCAATTAGACACTCAATATTTAGCTGGTGAATAGCTTCTTGGATGACTAGGTAAATAAATTCAGTAGAATGTGACAATTCACCCGGATTTCTGGGTGAATTTTATTGCGAGTAATTTCTAGTCAGTCTAAAATTGTGACCGCAAACGATAAAATATGAAACATTCACGAAATGCTATGCTTATTAAAGTTCAGAGCATTTCGGTGTTAAGACAAGCCGCTCAATAGCGGTTTTTTGTTTTTTAGCACTTTAGTACCCAAAGAGCCCTACAAATTTAAGCTCTTAGTTAGGTAGCTTAACGGCTACTTTATTCCGTACTTTGGGAAAGTAGCTTCTAATAGGATAAAACCATGGCCACTATAAAAGATGTCGCTCGCTTAGCCGGCGTATCAACAACAACCGTTTCTCACGTAATCAACAAAACTCGCTTTGTTGCAGAAGCAACTCAAGAAAAAGTAAACAAAGCCGTAGATGAACTGAACTATGCACCAAGTGCTGTTGCTCGTAGTTTGAAGTGTAATACAACACGCACCATCGGCATGCTAGTGACTCAATCAACTAACCTATTCTTCTCTGAAGTTATCGATGGTGTTGAGAGCTACTGCTACCGTCAAGGTTACACTTTGATCCTGTGTAATACGGGCGGTATCTATGAGAAGCAACGTGACTACATTCGAATGCTTGCAGAGAAACGTGTAGATGGCATCTTAGTTATGTGTTCAGACCTAACTGAAGAACTAAGAGAGATGTTAGACCGTCACGCTGACATCCCTAAAGTTATCATGGACTGGGGCCCTGAGAGCTCTCAGGCTGATAAGATCATCGATAACTCAGAAGAAGGTGGCTACCTAGCGACCAAATACCTTATTGAACGCGGTCACTCTAAGATTGCATGTTTAAGTGGCCACTTAGACAAAGCAGCATGTGTTGAACGTATTGCCGGTTACAAGCGCGCACTCAACGAAGCAAAGATTGCTGCTGATGAAAATATGATCATCGAAGGCAACTTTGAGTGTGATACGGCTGTTCTTGCTGCAGAACAAATCGTTGAGATGGAAGATCGTCCAACAGCGGTATTCTGCTTTAACGATACAATGGCACTCGGCTTAATGAGCCGCCTGCAAGAAAAAGGCATTCGCATTCCAGAAGATATCTCAGTGATAGGTTACGACAACATCGAACTGGCTGAATACTTCTCTCCGCCGCTAACGACCGTTCACCAACCAAAACGTCGTGTTGGTAAGAATGCATTCGAAATTCTATTAGAGCGCATCAAAGACAAAGACCACGAAAAACGCGTCTTCGAAATGCACCCTGAAATTGTTGAACGAAGTACAGTTAAAACGTTAAATTAGTTGATAATTCGAGTTTAATTTCATCAAGCGCACCTTTAGGTGCGCTTTTTTTATCAGCAACTATAATGAACCCTTATGCATAAATGAAAGATCATTAATTGAAGCAATGTCACATTTTGAAATATCAACTGTGAGCTTCATTCAACAAAAACTTTATTCTATCCAATCAGTCACGCACAGGGCAAACCACTCGAAAGAGTGAGACGCAAAGCTTCCGGCCTAAACCACTCGTTGGTATGGTAGCGGGGTTACCGATGGCAAAATGCAGTAACTACTAATAATTTAGTAATTTACGGCTTATTGACAATTTAATTGCAACATTTTGCTAATCTCTCGGACCTGCTTATTTGGTGGCGTAGTTCAAATACACCGAGATAAATAACATGGATAAACCGATACTAAAGGACTCGATGAAGTTATTTGAGTCCCTAGGAAAAATAAAATCACGCTCAATGTTTGGTGGCTTCGGTCTTTTTGCTGATGACACTATGTTTGCTCTGGTTGTAAATGACCAGTTGCACATACGCGCAGACAAAGGCACAACGAAACAATTCGAACAACAAGGGTTTCAACCGTACGTCTACAAAAAACGTGGTTTCCCTGTCGTTACTAAATATTTCGCTTTACCTGAAGGCCTCTGGCAAGACCAAGAGAAAATCTTGCAGCTTGCAACCACGTCTCTAGGTTTTGCTAAAGAAGAAAAAGCTGAGCAGTCTTCTGCTAAGCCGACCCGACTCAAAGATCTGCCTAATCTTCGACTCGCTACCGAGCGTATGTTGAAAAAGGCAGGGATCGATTCTGTAGAACGTTTATATGAATCTGGCTCTGTAAACGCATTTAACGCCATCAAAGAATCGCATGCGTCTTCTGTCAGTATTGAACTACTTTGGGCGCTAGAAGGCGCGATTAATGGTACACATTGGTCTGTTATACCGCAGCAGCGTCGCGAAGAGCTTATCAATCGCGTCAATTAACATTGTCAGTGCAATCTATATACATAACTAAGCCGCATTTACTGCGGCTTTTTTTATATCTGCTGAAAGTTAATCTATGCTTTGCCTGTCTATCTATACTATCGGTATGCATTGAAAATTTAGAGGAAGTATCAATGAGTAAGAAAATGATATTGGGTATTGTGTTGGTCGTAACCATCGTCTTGTTAGGCATCAATTTCGGCCAGTACTTAACGCTTGAAAATGCTAAGGCCCAACAAGCTGTGTTAAATGACTACATTGACAGCAACTTTATTGCGGCTGCCGCTATCTATTTTGTCGCGTATGTAATGATTACAGCTTTCTCCATTCCCGGTGCCGCTGTTGTGACCCTATTAGGGGCCGCGCTATTTGGCTTCTGGAACAGCTTGCTGCTGGTATCTTTCGCAAGTGCGATCGGTGCGACCTTAGCCTTCTTAAGTAGCCGTTACCTGTTGCGTGACTGGATTCAAACCAAGTTTGGTGACAAATTGGCGACGATTAACAAGGGGGTTGAAAAAGACGGCGCATTTTACCTGTTTTCTCTGCGTCTGATTCCTGTATTCCCATTTTTCCTTATCAACCTATTGATGGGTCTAACACCCATGTCAGTGAGTCGTTACTACCTTACGAGTCAAATCGGGATGTTACCGGGGACGGCGGTTTTCTTGAATGCTGGTACTCAGCTCGCAGAAATTGATTCACTTTCGGGCATCGTCTCCCCTTCAGTACTATTGTCATTTGCGTTATTGGGTATATTCCCAATAGTGGCTAAATGGTTGATGGGTAAGTTTCGTTCAGCGCCCGTAGCTGAATAATTTATAATAACTAAATAACACAGATAGCCGAATAAGGTTCTAATTCAATGAAAATCTTCAGTGCATCGAATCCGACAGAAGCTCATATCATCTGTGGGTTGTTAGAAAGCGAGAATATTGCCTGTGAAGTCCGTGGCGAGGGGTTGTTCGGATTGAAAGGGGAAATCCCATTCACTGAAGAAACTGACCCTTACGTATGGTTATATGAGCCAGAATTGGCCAGTAAAGCTCGCATGCTTGTCAATGACTACCAAAAGCAGCAAGATTCGATCATCTATGAAGAGTGGCGTTGTGGTGAGTGTCATGAAGTCAACGAAGCGCAATTCGGCTCTTGCTGGCAGTGCGGTGCTGCCTCACCTGAATAGCAGGGTTTCAGTGACCTGATAGAACGATTCGGTCAGATACCTCCTCCAATTAAAAACGGGAAGCTAAAGTTAGCTTCCCGTTTTTATTTCAATTCGATTAACTCATCATCTTTGATTTCACGCCTAGAAAATCACTGAATTTGTTTTTGAATAAACGCAATCGAACGCTGATTAAACTCTTCAGGGTTTTCCACGTTACACACGTGTCCACAATTCGGAATTTCTACTAGCTCACTCGACTCATGCGCTGCGACCATTTCTTTTACAGGCTTGATGAACATGTAGTCACGTTCTCCCATTAAATAAAGGGTTGGGATCGGCAATTCTCTGTCTTTGAAATACTTCATCAATGGGTTTACATCAGCCGTTAAGATAAACCAACGCTTAAACTCTTTTTGACACAGCTTTTTAGCTTCGCGGATAAAAAGATGACGAGACTCTTTTTGGCTCTTTTGTGGCATCACAACATAAGCAAAAAGGCTGTATAACCACATGTAAGGAATGATGTGCTTGCTGAGGTTACCCAACTTGATTAACACTTGAGAGCGAGTATTTAGCTTGGTGACAGCGCCACCCAGTACCATTGAACGTACACGGCCAGCCGCTAGTTCCGCAACGTTACGCACAATAATCGTGCCCAAAGACATGCCAACGAAATGTGCAGAACGGATTTTAAGATGGTCTAACACTTTAAGAATATCAAGCGTCACCGATTTGAACGTATAGCGATTCGAAATCAGCCCTTTAAGTATATTGTCTGATTTACCGTGCCCTCTCAGATCAATGAGAAGTAAGTTGAAATGCTGTTTATACGCTTTGATCTGCTTGAACCAGATGGAGGAACTGCCTCCTGCGCCATGCACAAATACAACCCACTCATCGCTCGTAGGGTGAGTAAATGTTTTATGAAATAGTAAACTCTCAGACATACCTATCGCTTTAATTATTGGAATGGAGCTATGCCTCATCACGAGGCGATGACTAAGGATATCACGCTATTAAGAACTTTAAGTGATAATAGTGTCAAACCTATCATTAGTCATGTGAATACCTACCTCACCTTTTCTACCTGACTAAAATGAGTTTGCAAGCTTTGTCTTCGTAAACGTGATGTGCTCTGACCAGGAAACAAAAAGGCACTCTACAATTAGAGCGCCTTCATTTATTACGAGCGGTTGTTGCTCGCCAGCTAATTTTAAGACTAAGTCAACAAGTTAAAGTGCTGAATGGTACATATCCAAGTATTCTTTAGCCGCATCTTCCCAACTAAAATCTTGCTGCATAGCATAAAGCTGAGCACGCTTAATTTCAGATGGGTTTTGTGCGTAAAGCAGTAATGAACGATGTAACACAGCCAATAACGCCTGCGGTGTTGGCTCTTCAAAAGCAAACCCAGTCGCGACTTCAGGATCCTCATCGTAATCATTCACACTGTCTTTTAAACCTCCCACAGAACGAACAATCGGCAAAGTACCGTAAGCCATGCTGTAGATTTGGTTTAAGCCACACGGTTCAAATTCCGAAGGCATCAAGAAGAAATCAGAGCCTGCTTCAACCAAGTGCGCAAGTTCATTATTGTACGCTTCCACGAACGAGAACTTATCTGAGTGAAGCGCTGATAGCTCTTTCAATTGACTCGCTAAAACCGGATCGCCAGTACCGACAATCACGATCTGCAGATCATTTTTCAAAAACTGTTCGATGATAGGCAGTAAGTAATGAACACCTTTTTGATTCGTCAAGCGACAAACCATGCCATAAACCGCGCAGTCGGCAACGGGTAAACCTACATCTTGTTGCAGTTTTTGCTTACAAGCTGATTTTCCGCGAGCCATGCTGTGCTTGGTCGCTTTGTATTTACGAGGCAGGAAAGCATCAGTTTCCGGATTCCAAGCCCCGTAATCACACCCATTCAAAATGCCGAACAGATCAGCCGATCTGTGTTGGAATTCTGCAGCCATACCGTGGCTACCTAATTCCGTTTTCAACTCTTCTGCATAGGTAGGACTTACTGCGTTCACTTTATCCGCGCACATCACACCAGCTCTTAGCATAGTGACATGAGTGTCACTCACTGAAGCTTCAGGCGCATGGTAACTGTGCATCTCTGGCAGGAATTGAAGTTCATCGTATGCGAACACACCTTTGAAAACCGCATTGTGGATCGAGATAACACTGCGCGTATTTTCAAAGAAATCGTGTTCTTGATAACGCGATTTAAGCAAGAAAGGAACGAAACCAGTATGCCAGTCATTTGCATGAATGATATCCGGTTGAAAACCAAGCTTAGGAAGCATATCAAGACAGGCTGCACTAAAGAACGAGAAGCGCTCTCCGTTATCAGCATAAGCTTGATTGTTTTCTGCGTACATTTCCGGGCGGTCGAAATACTTGGCACATTCAATACCAAAAACTGGAACGCCTTCTACGCTCAGTTTTTTAACTTGATAAGCCGTATGAGGCCAATGATCGAGTTCAGTCGATAAAATAACTTCTGCTGAATCAATGTTTGGAATGTTTCTATATGCGGGGATAGTCACTCGAACGTCCTGTTCGAGTGTTTGCAACGCTTTCGGCAGTGCCTTGGCTACATCAGCCAAGCCACCACTTTTAATCAAGCCTTCAACTTCAGACGCTACAAAAAGTACCGAGAGAGTCTTAGTAACCAACTCGTGCTCCTTTAGAAATCACTACAACACCATCGTCAGATACGTGGTAATGCTTTTTGTCTTCTGTCAGATTCACACCAATCTGTGTACCCGGTGCGATGTCTGCATCTTTATCAATGATAACGCGGCGCAAGATACAACCCTCACCCACTTTTACATCACCGAGTAAGATACTTTCGCTGATATCACACGCTGATGCGATATTGCTGCGGAAGCCCAATACACTCTTTTCAATACGCGAACCACGTACATAACTACCGCTACACACAAGGCTATCAATGATCTGAATTCGACCATTTGCCGAATCAGTAAACGTAGCTGGTGGTAGTGGCGGGTAATAAGTGTGTAGAGGCCATTTACGGTTGTATAGCGAGAATGGCGCATCTTTCTTAAGAAGGTCCATGTGCGCTTGCCAGTACGCGTCAATCGTACCTACATCGCGCCAGTAAACTTCTTCTTTCTCACCAGTAATACGGTTGGTGCTGAAATCATAAACAAACACATCACCACGTGGGAACATGTTTGGAATAATGTCTTTGCCGAAATCGTGTGTCGAACCTTCTCTATCAGCATCTTCCGTTAGTTCGGCAAAAAGCTCTTTCGCTTCGAACACGTAGTTGCCCATTGAAACGAGCGCTGATTCTGGATCGCCCGGGATCGACTTCGGATTTGCAGGTTTCTCTTCAAAGCCAATCATACGGCCGTCAGCATCAACCTCAATAACACCGAATTCTGATGCTTCAGCTAGCGGCATGCGCAATGCTGATACTGTTAGAGCCGCTTTCTTCTCTTTATGGAAATCAAGCATCTGTTTGATGTCCATCTTATAGATATGGTCTGAACCAAAAATACATACTTGATCAGGTTCTTCCAACTCCATAAAGCCCATGTTTTGGTAGATAGCATCTGCTGTGCCTTCATACCAACGCTTTCCTTTACGCATTTGCGCAGGAATTGGGTCGATAAAACGGTCTGTTATGCCACTGATATTCCAGCCTTTTTTCATATGGTGGAACAGTGACTGTGACTTAAATTGTGTTAATACGTAGATCTTCATTAGATCAGCATTAACGAAGTTGTTCAAAGCGAAATCAATTAAGCGGTAACTACCACCGAAAGGAACCGAGGGTTTGCTGCGAGATTCAGTTAAAGGTCTTAAGCGAGAGCCTTCACCACCAGCAAGAATCATTCCCAATACACCAGCCATTTTATTCTCCATATATCTATAGCTTGTCGATGTTAGTACTCGTAGAGGTATCTTCCTCTGGGGGATGAGCACCAACACTTATTTCGGTATTTAGCGAATATCCATTCACATACAGTGACAATATCCTAAGCCAAACGTTGTTATGTGTGCACTATTCTTTGCACTTGGTTTTATATACGTTATCGACTTTTCGGCCGAATTCAATTTTTAATACGCCATTCTGTGGTACGTAAGCTGATTGCTTTCCTAAGACTTAAAGCAGCTCACACTACACCGTCCAGACGAAACATTACATTAACACCCGACACACATCAGGTATACAACTAAACGCTGATCTGTGAGTTACAATATTTTAATTAAGTTACATTTTCGTTAAAGTTGCATAAGAAGATATGATTAATTGCCGCCATTAATTTCGCGGTTTGAATTTAATAAATCCCCACCGACGAAACACCAGGTCAACAAGTTGCATAATTAGTCATATTGAGATCAAAAAAAAGCAGCCATTAGGCTGCTTTTTCATCAATAACGTTCAGTTACTTCTCTTTAGGCTTTTTACGCTTATCCGTAACTTCCCACTTACCGTCGATGTACAACGCAGTCCAACCGGACGGTTTTCCATCTACTTCAGTACGAACGTAGTTTTCTTTAGTCTTACGACTAAAACGAACCACTGTCGGCTTACCATCAGGGTCAGCAACTGGCGCTGATGCTAGGTATTGGAACTTAGGTGAGATACGGTCTTTAAAACGAACCAACTCTTCCACTAATGGTGCACGTGTTTCACGTGATTTAGGGAAGTTGCTCGCAGCCATAAATAGACCAGAAGCACCATCACGAAGAACAAAGTACGCGTCTGAATTTTCACATGGAAGTTCAGGGAAATGTACCGGGTCTTCTTTCGGTGGCGCAACTTCGCCATTTTTTAGAATCTTACGAGTGTTCTTACAATCGTCATTGGTACAATCCATGTATTTACCAAAACGACCGTTCTTCAGAACCATGTCAGAACCACACTTGTCACACTCAACAAGTGGACCATCATAGCCTTTCACTTTAAATTCGCCGTGCTCAACCACATAACCTTCACAGTTCGGGTTGTTACCACATACGTGCATCTTACGCTTATCATCGATTAGATAAGCATCCATTGCCGTTTCACAAATAGGACAACGCTTTTTAGCTCGAAGTGCTGCTGTTTCAACGTCTTCTTCAAGCACGTTGATAATGCCTTCTTCATCACCAAGGTTGATTGTTGTCTTACAACGCTCTTTTGGTGGAAGTGCATAGCCAGAACAACCAAGGAATACGCCTGTCGAAGCAGTACGAATACCCATTTTACGACTACAAGTCGGACACTCAATATCGGTTTCCACGATATGATTTGGCTTCATGCCACCAGCGTCTTCGTCTAAATCTGCTTTTTCCAAATCGCCAGTAAAGTCTTCGAAGAAGTTATCTAGCACGCCTTTCCAGCTTGCTTCGCCTTCTGCGATTTGGTCCAACTTCTGCTCCATACGAGCAGTGAAGTCGTAGTTCATTAGGTCGTTGAAGCTGCCGTCTAGACGGTCAGTAACAATTTCACCCATCTTCTCAGCATAGAAACGACGCTGTTCAACTTTTACATAACCACGATCTTGAATCGTCGAGATGATAGATGCGTATGTTGAAGGACGACCAATACCACGCTTCTCAAGCTCTTTAACTAGCGCCGCTTCAGTGAAACGAGCCGGTGGCTTAGTGAAGTGCTGTTTAGGGTCTAGCGCAATCAGATCAAGCTTATCGCCGATCTGTACTGCTGGAAGGATCGTATCTTCGTTCTTGCCCATTGGACGCTGAACACGAGTCCAACCATCAAATTTAAGGATACGACCTTTCGCTTTCAACGTGTACTCATCTGCTTTAACGCTTACTGTCGTTGAATCGTATTGAGCTGGCGTCATTTGACACGCTACGAATTGATTCCAAATTAGCGAGTAAAGCTTGTGTGCGTCTGCGTCTACGCCGTTTAGATCTTCCGACTTAACATCTACACTTGAAGGACGAATCGCTTCGTGGGCCTCTTGAGCGCCCTCTTTGCTGCCGTATGCAAGAGCTTTAGGTGGAAGGTATTGCGCGCCGTACTCAGAACCAATGTATTCACGAGCGGCTTCTACAGCTTCTGAACTCAAGTTGGTTGAATCAGTACGCATATAAGTGATGTAACCCGCTTCATACAGGCGTTGAGCCAGCATCATGGTTTTCTTTACGCCATAACCAAGACGCGTACTCGCCGCTTGTTGCAGCGTCGACGTGATGTAAGGTGCAGACGGCTTACTCTTTGTTGGGCGGTCTTCACGTTTACATACTTCGTATTGCGCTTTTTCTAAAACGCTAACAGCAGCTTGTGTTTGCGCTTCATTTTCAGGTTTAAACGCAACACCGTCTTTCTGTGCAACTTGCAGTCTAAAGTCGGTTTTCTCTGCTGTTTTAGTATCAGCATGCACATCCCAGAACTCTTCAGGGATAAAGGCGTTGATCTCGCGCTCACGCTCTACCAGTAGTTTTACCGCTACTGATTGAACACGGCCAGCGGACAGGCCTCGTGCTACTTTTTTCCAAAGCAGAGGTGACACCATAAAGCCAACAACACGGTCCATAAAACGTCGTGCTTGTTGTGCGTTTACGCCATCAATATTTAGCTCACCTGGAGTTTCGAAAGCTTGTTGAATAGCATTCTTGGTGATTTCGTTAAAAACCACTCGCTTGTATCGCGTTTCATCGCCACCGATGATCTCACGAAGGTGCCATGCGATAGCTTCTCCTTCGCGGTCCAAATCGGTTGCGAGATAAACATGGTCTGCGTTCTCAGCCAGTTTTTGCAATTCAGCGACGACTTTCTCTTTACCAGGTAGGATTTGGTAGTTCGCTTCCCACTCTTTATACGGGTTGATACCCATCTTTTTGATAAGAGCTTTGCGATCTTTTTCTTTCTTGATACGAGCTTTGTCTTCTGGGCTCATACCCTTGGTTGAAACTGCAGCAGCCTTTTGACCAGTACTTTGACCTGCCGTTGGTAAATCACGTACGTGACCTACACTCGACTTAACGACAAAGTCTTTGCCAAGATATTTATTGATAGTTTTAGCCTTGGCTGGCGACTCCACTATAACGAGCGATTTACCCATATTGACTCTAACGTCCTTAATCACGATGCTTCAGCACCAACAATTTAGCTTGTGGGCTTTTACGCATGATATTCTAAATTCATTGCTTCTTTTTTTACTATTGTGCGAGATTACTAGAAGATCAACCGCTTTTTTCAAAATTGGATCTGATCGCTCGACAATTCGACGACTCATAGATAAAAGGGTCACAATATAAAGAAGCTATAAAGTACTCACTAAGAATACTTGCAAGAGCCTATTCATCAGGCATTACGTCTAAACGGGCTCATACTAAGCTTGTCCGCGAATCTAACGCGAGCCCCATTCAATTATTTTTGCCGTAAATCACAAAATAAATTGTGGATGTTTGAAAAGACTCTCTTAATCGGTTGTGAAATCATTGAATTTCTAGTTCGACACCATAAACTCAACGTTATATTCAGTTATCAGAGATAAACTCATGACAAAGAAAGTAATAGCAGAATTTGATTTACTGCTTATCGCAAACCAAATTATCCAATCACATGATGACTACATTGAAGGCATGCGCGCAAACAGCGTAGTAGAAAAAGACGATGTACTCGTCTTCAAAGGTGAATACTTCTTAGACAGCAATGGAATGCCGACAGAGAATACAACCGCGGTATTTAACATGTTTAAATACTTAGCGCACCACCTTTCGAAAGAATTTACAATTCAGCAATAATTAAAAAGCTTGCCACTTAGGCAAGCTTTTTTGTTCCTAAACCTTTACATACTAAGCATTTTTATAGACTTAGCATTTTCAGCTTGTCGAAATAATCAGGGAATGTCTTTGACGTACAACCTGGATCATTAATCGTCACAGGCGTATCGCTCAAAGCAACCAGCGAGAAACACATCGCCATACGGTGATCATCGTAAGTATCAATCGCCGCATGAGTCAGTTCAGCCACAGGGTTAACAATAATGTAATCTTCACCCTCTTCCACTTCAGCGCCGACTTTGCGTAGCTCTGTTGCCATTGCAGCCAAGCGGTCTGTCTCTTTCACACGCCAGTTGTAGACATTACGGATTGCCGTTGTGCCTTTCGCAAACAATGCGGTTGTCGCGATAGTCATCGCAGCATCTGGGATATGGTTATAGTCCATATCAATGCCTTTCAGCTCGCCACAACGAGAAATAACGTAGTCGTCACCCCATTCGATTTCCGCACCCATTTTCTCAAGCGCATCAGCGAATTGGATATCACCTTGGATACTGTTTTTACCAATACCAGTGACCTTAATCTCACCACCTTTGATAGCAGCGGCTGCAAGGAAATATGACGCAGATGATGCATCACCTTCAACCAAGAAATCACCCGGTGCCGAGTAAGATTGCCCGGTAGGAATCACAAACTCTTGGTAATCATTATTGATCACGTCCACACCAAATTGCTTCATGATGTGCAGCGTAATATCGATGTAAGGTTTAGAAACCAATTCACCATCAATTTTAATGGTCACTTCACCTTCAGCTAAAGGCGCAGCCATCAAAAATGCCGTCAAAAATTGACTAGAGATCGAACCGTCGATAGAAACCGTACCGCTCTTCAAACCGGTACCTGTGATCTTCAATGGCGGGTAGTTTTCGTTCTCTAAATATTCAACGTCGGCACCGGCTTCTCGTAGTGCTGTTACTAAGTGGCCAATTGGGCGCTCTTTCATGCGAGGCTCACCAGTAAGAACGTATTCACCGCGACCTAAACATAGTGCAGCCGCCAACGGACGCATCGCCGTACCCGCGTTACCTAAGAAAAGCTCTAGGGCTTTGTCACTTGAGAATGCACCACCAACACCTGTCACTTCACAAACGGTTTTGTCTGCAGACAACTGATAATCAACACCTAACTGAGTCAATGCATTCAACATATGACGAATATCATCACTGTCTAGCAAGTTTGTTAGGCGAGTGGTTCCCGTAGAAAGTGCAGCCAAAAGAAGTGCACGGTTGGAAACGCTTTTTGAACCAGGTAGGTTAACTTCCCCGTTCACTTTTTGAATTGGTTGTAACGTAAGGCTTTCCATTAAATCTTATAGTCCTTGTACCACCCGAAGTCACTGGTGCGTATTTATTTTCGGGTGATGAATAATTCTTCGTACTTGCAGACTAACGAACTTTTCCAACGAACTCCAGAGCTAATCCGGCCCAAACCGGTGATTAATTAGCCAATCAATCGTATTTATATACTAGTACACGAGATCAACTCGAACACCATCTGAAAAATAGAGAATTCGTACATCATCGCCTCGGTTGAACAGCATCGAGTTATCGACATCTTGGATAATGTTGACCAACTTGTCGTCTTTGGTTTTGACCAATAACTCGACCAGTTTGTACTCTACTTTATATTGTGTGTTACCTCGGTTACGAGCAATACCCGCACCTGCTACTGCACCTACAGCTGTCGCCACTTCTTTACCAGTGCCGCCGCCAAACTGGTTACCAATCAAGCCACCAATCGCCGCACCTAACAAGGTTTCCCAACCATTCGCTTTCGACTCAACGATCTCTTGCTGAGTGATGTATCTGACCGTATCAATCTCACCATAAACCACCTCGTTTACTGGTCGAGCTTGGTTTCTGTTGTAAGCTGCATTTGCCAACATGGGCAAAACAAGTAAAATCCAAAGCAACTTCTTCATGGTAAAACTCCTAAAGACCTCTTGGTCAGTGATTAATCTGTAATGCGGTACTTATGACTATATACCTAACCGAACTTGATACTACTAGTATAGAGTTTCCTTCGCCTTTCGACGCGCTTGATGACCCCAACGGTCTGCTCGCCTTCGGTGGTGATTTATCACCAATGCGAATTTTAAACGCTTATAGCCAAGGTATATTTCCATGGTATGGCCCAGGTGAGCCTATACTTTGGTGGAGCCCTGCACCGCGAGCGGTATTTAATCCTAAGACATTCGAACCGTCAAAAAGTCTTAAAAAGTTTCAAAGAAAGCACAATTACCGAGTCAGCATCAACCAAGCGACGGACAGAGTAATTGGTTATTGCTCTTCACTAAGACCCGAAGAAGAAACCTGGCTAAACAGCGACATGCAGTCAGCCTACCGCAAACTCGCTTCATTAGGTTTCTGCCACTCGGTTGAGGTTTGGCAAGATGATGAACTGATCGGTGGACTTTACGGCTTACAAAGAGGCCAAGTCTTTTGCGGTGAATCGATGTTCAGCCTAAAGACCAATGCCTCTAAAATTGCGCTGTGGTACTTTTGTAAACACTTTACCCGATTCGGCGGACAACTGATTGATTGCCAAGTCATGAACCCTCACTTGGAATCCTTGGGCGCTATCGAGGTTGATAGGGATGAATTCCTAGGCTCTCTGCAATTACTCAAAGAGTTCTCCGTTGACGATGCATGCTTTAAAACCCAATGGCTAAAGGAAATGCCTTAATGAATCCAGATTTACAACAAATCAGAATTGGATTAACAGACAATCACGCTTGCAGCTACTTACCTCACTTCGAAGAGAGAGTGGCGGTCACGCTTGACGAACACATGCACACCTCAGATAACTATGAAGTTCTGCTTGCGAATGGATTTCGCCGCAGTGGTTCAACCATTTATAAGCCACATTGCGATAATTGCTCAGCATGCCAAGCGATTCGGCTTTCAATTCCTGAGGTTAAGCTTTCCAAAAGCCAACGACGGATCCTTAACAAAGGAAAATCACTACGTTGGGAACTGAAAGATGAGATGGATGACAACTGGTTTGACTTATACAGTCGCTATATCACCGCTCGTCACCGTTCGGGAACCATGTACCCACCCAAGAAAGAAGAGTTTCTACAATTCTCTAAAAATGAGTGGCTTACTACAAAGTTCATGCACATCTATGATGAGAACAAGTTGGTTGGTATCGCCGTAACCGACATCATGGCTCACTGTACGAGCGCGTTTTATACCTTCTTCGCTCCTGATATAGACATTTCGATGGGAACACTTGGCGTTCTATTTCAGATCCAACATGCCCAGAAAGAACAAAAACAATGGTTATATTTGGGTTATCAAATCGATGAATGCCCTGCGATGAACTATAAAGTACGATTTCAACGTCATCAAAGGCTAGTAAATCAGCGGTGGCAAGGGTAGAATACGCGACAACTTTACATATTTTGATTTTAACGGCACAATCAAGCCGTTGAAAACCGCCAAATTTCGAAAGAGGATTAGATGGCTAAAGAAGACGTAATCGAGATGCAAGGCACTGTCCTTGATACTCTACCAAACACAATGTTCCGTGTTGAGCTTGAAAACGGTCACGTAGTGACAGCACACATCTCTGGTAAAATGCGTAAGAACTACATCCGTATTCTTACTGGTGATAAAGTAACTGTTGAGATGACTCCATACGACCTTTCTAAAGGCCGCATCGTCTTCCGTGCTCGTTAATTTTTAATTAGCGAATACAATAAGAAGCGGAGCTTAAGGCTCCGTTTTTTATTGCCTGAGCTTTTTACTACACAAGCACATCAATCTCGCATCTCGCATCTCGCA
>NZ_JBFROI010000035.1:0-58515 GCF_041471405.1 Vibrio sp. 10N.261.52.C11 | reverse complement strand
TCGCATCTCGCATCTCGCAAGCATAAAAAAACGCACAACCTAAGTCACGCGTTTTATATTTAAGCCTTTGATTTATCGATCACTTCGTTAGTGCATGACCTCTTCTTTAGCACCAACATAGATGAAATCCAATTCGTCTTTTTTCAGGGATACTTTAACCGTACCGCCATCAACCAAGCTACCGAACAGTAACTCGTTAGCAAGTGGTTTCTTAAGCTTCTCTTGAATCACACGTCCCATTGGACGAGCACCCATGGTCTTGTCATAGCCTTTATCAGCTAACCAGTGACGAGCATCCTCAGAAACCTCTAAAGACACGCCACGAGCGTCCAGTTGAACCTGAAGCTCGACAATGAACTTATCAACTACTTGGCTAATCACACTTGGGTCAAGGCTGTTGAACCAAATGATATTATCAAGACGGTTACGGAACTCAGGAGTAAATACCTTCTTGATTTCGCCCATCGCATCTGGCGCATGATCTTGTTGGATCAGGCCGATCGATTTCTTCTCGGTTTCAGCCACACCTGCGTTGGTCGTCATCACTAGAATCACATTGCGGAAGTCCGCTTTGCGACCATTGTTGTCAGTTAGCGTGCCGTTATCCATTACCTGCAGTAGCAAGTTAAAGATATCTGGGTGAGCTTTCTCGATTTCATCCAGTAACACAACAGAGTGCGGGTTCTTGATTACGGCATCCGTTAGCAAACCACCTTGGTCGTAACCAACATAACCAGGAGGCGCACCAATCAAGCGGCTCACTGAGTGTCGCTCACCGTACTCAGACATATCAAAGCGCAGAAGCTCAATACCCATCAACTTAGACAGCTGAACAGTCACCTCTGTTTTACCGACACCAGTAGGACCAGCAAACAAGAATGAACCAACAGGTTTATTGTCTGCACCCAATCCAGCACGGGTCAGCTTAATCGCTTCACTCAATACATCGATTGCAGGGTCTTGTCCGAATACCAACATTTTCATGCGCTCATCCAGTTTCTGGAGTGTATCTTTGTCTGAAGACGATACTGACTTTTCAGGAATACGCGCCATTTTCGCAACCATTGACTCAATATCAGCCACGCTTACCGTTTTCTTACGACGGCTTGCAGGTGCCAAACGACTACGAGCGCCCGCTTCATCGATTACGTCAATGGCCTTATCAGGAAGGTGGCGTTCATTAATGTATTTAGCTGACAGTTCCACAGCGGCACGCAACGCTTTGTTGGTGTAGCGCACTTCGTGGTGAGCTTCGTATTTTGGCTTCAAGCCAATCAGGATCTTGGTCGTATCGTCTAGCGATGGTTCAATAATATCTATTTTCTGGAAGCGACGAGCTAAAGCACGCTCCTTCTCAAAAATACTGCTGTACTCTTGGTACGTTGTTGAACCGATGCAACGTAATTTGCCACTGCTTAGTAATGGTTTAATTAAGTTTGCCGCATCAACCTGACCACCCGATGCAGCCCCGGCACCGATAATGGTGTGGATCTCATCGATGAACAGAATCGCGTCTTCTTCTTTCTCCAGTTGCTTAAGAATCGCTTTAAAACGTTTCTCAAAGTCACCACGATATTTGGTTCCGGCTAACAGTGAACCGATATCTAGAGAATAAATTACGCTGCTCTGAATGATTTCAGGCACTTGTCCTTCAACGATGCGCCATGCAAGACCTTCCGCGATGGCAGTTTTACCTACCCCCGCTTCACCCACTAACAGAGGGTTGTTCTTACGACGACGACACAGAACTTGGATAGTGCGTTCTAGCTCTTTGTCACGACCGATTAGTGGGTCAATATTGCCCTGCTTTGCGACTTCGTTAAGGTTAGTAGCAAAATTTTCTAAACGGTCTTCAGAGTTAGCTTCTTCAGCATTTTCTGCACCACCAAATGAATCGGATGATGAAGGACTGTCGCCTTCGTTGCTCGCTTTGGTAATACCGTGTGAGATGAAGTTAACAATATCTAAGCGACTAATGTCGTTTTTCTTAAGAAGATATGCCGCGTGAGATTCTTGCTCACTAAAAATAGCCACAAGTACGTTAGCACCTGTTACTTCGCTGCGACCTGAAGATTGAACATGAAAAACAGCGCGTTGAAGTACTCGTTGGAAGCTCAACGTAGGCTGAGTTTCGCGAGTTTCGTCGCTTTCAGGGATAAGTGGGGTCGTTTGATCGATAAAAATATCGAGCTCATTGCGAAGAGCATCGAGATCAGCCTGACAAGCTTGGAGCGCTTCCTTGGCCGCATCATTTTCTAATAATGCTAGTAGGAGGTGTTCGACAGTCATGAATTCATGTCGCTTGTCTCGCGCACGAGCAAATGCGCCATTTAAACTCGTCTCTAATTCTTTATTTAGCATAAGTACCTCCTAAGGGAACAACAGTGTTGTTCGAGCAATTTATACTTGCTCCATTGTACATAGTAGCGGATGCTCATTTTCCTTTGAGTACATCGTGACCTGCGCTACCTTTGTTTCCGCTATTTCAGCACTGTATGTGCCGCATATAGCTTTACCTTCATAATGAACCTTGAGCATCACTTCCGTTGCTTTTTCGATATCTAGTGAGAAGAATCGCTCTAGGATCTCGATTACAAAGTCCATGGGCGTGTAGTCATCGTTATTCAACACAACGTTATACATCGCCGGTGGCTTTACTTTTGTTGCTTCTTTCTCCAGTAAATCTGAGCCTGGAGATGCCCATTCAAAGTTTCTGCTCATATCGCTTTGCTAAGGGTTATTTTTCGGAAGTCGTGAGTGTTTACCTAACTCAAATTTACCACATTCACGCTTTACCGTGTACTAAGAAACTGCACCTAGAAACAGTACCAAAAAATATTCCTCTATACTGAGCCTAATCCACCATTTCCATCGCTGCAAATAAAAGATCTCGATTAACAAGATTAACATATGTGATTGATTAAAAAGACGCCATAACTATTGATACTAACGATAAGATTACCGCTAAGTTACTATTTGGTTAATAGTTTGCGGTTAATCTCGAATGTGATTTGTTATTAAAATTGATCACTTTTATACCAATTTACTATTGACTGTGCTCAATCATTAGCTACATTGGAGCTAAAAGGTTTTTTAATACACTTTTGCAACATGAATTAAAATCAGTAACACGCTTCAAAAATTAACAATAAGGAATAATTACGCAGGGTAGCGTTAATTTCCGTAAGCAATGTACGAGATTCAAGCTATTAGCTGAAATTCTTTAGCTGGTAGGAATGATATCAATCGCACTTACAACAATTGATATAACAACGTTAGTAACAAAATGCATGAGGGATGTATAGCATGGCTACAGGTACAGTAAAATGGTTTAACAATGCCAAAGGGTTTGGCTTTATTTGTCCAGAAGGTGAAGACGGCGATATTTTCGCGCACTACTCCACAATACAAATGGAAGGTTATCGAACCTTAAAGGCTGGTCAGCAGGTCGACTATGAAGTAGAAAGTGGACCTAAAGGCTCGCACGCTAGCTCTGTTGTTCCTGTAGAAGGCAGTGTCGCTAAATAAGCGATTGCCGATATCATATTTACCTCCACTCGTCCTGTTTAGGGCCGCTCGGTAAACAAGAACATTAAAACCGCTCATTTACTGACTGTTATTCAGTTTTAAATGAGCGGTTTTTCGATCTTCGCTCCATAAACTCAATGTTATTTCCGCAAAAAAAAGACGCTCTAACGTTATCGTTAAAGCGTCTTCAATCTTTGTTTTAACAAGGCTATAAATGTATCGCTTAGCTAAGTCAAATAACTAGCTAGCCACAACAGTGTTTACCACTCAGTGCTATAGTTATGCATCAATCAGGGCATTTAACGTAGCACTTGGGCGCATTAGCTTGGATACGAGTGCGTCATCAAGCAGGTAATAGCCGCCTAAATCGCCTGCGACACCTTGTGCATTATTCAACTCAGCAACGATAGCCTCTTCGCTTTCAGCTAATTGGCTTGCAACAGTAGCAAACTCTGCCGCTAAATCTGCATCAACCGTTTGTTCTGCAAGTGCTTTCGCCCAATATGCAGCTAGGTAGTAGTGGCTACCACGGTTATCAAGCTCACCCACTTTTCGTGAAGGAGACTTGTTATTATCAAGGAATTCGCCCGTCGCTTTATCAAGAGCATCCGCCAGTACTTGTGCTTTAGCGTTACCTGTAACAACGCTTAGGTGCTCTAGAGATGCAGCCAATGCCAAGAATTCGCCTAGAGAATCCCAACGCAGGTGGTTTTCTTTCTCTACTTGTTGAACGTGCTTAGGAGCTGAACCACCAGCGCCAGTTTCAAATAAGCCACCACCGTTCATTAATGGAACAATCGATAGCATTTTAGCTGACGTACCAAGTTCTAGAATTGGGAACAAATCAGTGAGGTAGTCACGTAATACGTTACCTGTAACAGAGATTGTGTCTAGGCCTTCTTTAATACGAACTAGTGAGTATTGAGTTGCCTCTAGCGGTGCCAAAATCTTAATTTCTAAGCCTTCTGTATCGTACTCAGGAAGGTAAGCTTCTACTTTCTTGATAAGCTGCGCATCGTGAGCTCTAGACGCATCTAGCCAGAATACAGCGGGAACACCTGAAGCACGTGCGCGAGTAACAGCTAGCTTAACCCAATCTTGGATCGGAGCATCTTTTACTTGGCACATACGGAAGATATCGCCTTCCTCTACGTCTTGCTCAAGAAGAACAAAACCAGAAGCGTCAACCACTTGAACCTGACCAGCAGCTTCTAGAATAAAAGTCTTATCGTGAGAACCGTATTCTTCCGCTTTTTGAGCCATTAGGCCAACGTTTGGCACGCTACCCATTGTCGTCGGATCAAAAGCACCATTTTCTTTACAGAAATCAATAACCGCTTGGTAAATACTCGCGTAGCTACGATCTGGGATCATTGCTTTGGTGTCTTTTTGCTTACCTTCTGGATCCCACATCTGACCTGAAGAACGCAGCATTGCAGGCATAGATGCATCAACAATGATGTCACTTGGTACGTGTAGGTTAGTGATACCACGATCCGAATCAACCATTGCTAGTGGAGGCTGAGTCTCGTAGACCGCTTGTAGATCAGCTTCAATTGCTTCTTTCTGCTCTTGAGGAAGGGCTGCAATCTTCGCGTATACATCACCGATGCCATTATTTACATCAACACCGAGTTCATCGAACAATTGGCCGTGTTTAGCGAACACGTCTTTGTAGTAAACCTTAACCGCGTGGCCAAAAATCACTGGGTCAGAAACTTTCATCATCGTTGCTTTCATGTGAAGAGAAAGTAGAACACCTTGCTCTTTAGCTGATGCGATTTCTTTCTCGAAGAAGGCAACCAAAGCTGCTTTATTCATCACTGAAGCGTCGATGATCTCTTTATCTTGCAGAGCAAAAGCTGGCTTCAATGTTTTCTTAGTGCCATCTTTACCTACAAATTCGATGCTAACTTCAGTCGCGCCTTCAATCGTTACTGATTTTTCACTACCGAAGAAGTCTTTGTCTTCCATACTAGAAACATGAGACTTAGAATCTGATGACCAAGCGCCCATTGAATGCGGGTTTTTCTTAGCGTAGTTTTTAACTGAAAGTGGCGCACGACGATCTGAATTACCTTCACGTAGAACCGGGTTTACCGCACTACCTTTGATCTTGTCGTAAGTCGCTTTTATTGCTCTCTCTTCATCAGTCTTTGCTTCTTCCGGGTAATTAGGAAGTGCATAACCTTTTGACTGAAGTTCTTTGATCGTAGCTTGGAGCTGAGGTACAGATGCTGATACGTTTGGAAGCTTAATGATGTTTGCTTCTGGTGTTTTAGCCAATTCACCTAGTTCTGCTAGTGCATCACCAATACGTTGCTCTTCATTCAAATGCTCAGGGAAGTTGGCAATAATACGCCCTGCAAGTGAAATGTCGCGAGTATCAACGTCAATACCAGAAGAAGCTGTAAAAGATTGAATGATTGGCAGCAAAGAGTAAGTTGCTAGCGCCGGAGCCTCGTCTGTAATGGTATAGATGATAGTTGGTTTTTCAGTAGGCATGAAATTTCCCTATAGTTCTTACAAGCTCACCTAAAATGGTGAGAATGTTATAAATTGACCAGTAAGCGACTCGAAGAGTGAAAACTGCTTACTCGATAGTCGTACTCTATCTTATTTTTCATGCAATCTTGATGAGAGCATGAACCAAATCCGTGAGTGCGTTGTTATAATAAAACACGAAGGTATAATTAAACAAATCAGGCTTAAGAGTCCATCAACTTGTTCTATTTTGTGTCTTTTAGGCGCGCAAATGATAGCTCAATTCCGTTTCAGTGAAAACTTTTCAGCACACTTCGTTTACATTTTTGCAAGGTAGTTAACATGTCTACTCGCTCACGCAGCGCATCTCGCTCAGACAAACCAGCTCGTTCTGAAGCAATATTAAAACAAAGCGGTAATAGGCAGAACCGACGCAGTGATAAAAATAGCACTGGTAATTCGCACAAGAAACCTCATTCAAGTAAACACCGTTACAAGGGTAAACCTACGAACACAAAACCTAAGATAGCGATCGAAGATCGCAAGGTTATTCTGTTCAACAAGCCATTTGATACGCTAAGTCAGTTTACTGATGGTGAAGGTAGAAAAACATTAGCGGATTTTATTCCTGTTAAAGATGTTTATGCAGCCGGACGACTTGACCGTGACAGTGAAGGGTTAATGGTCTTGACCAATGATGGAATATTTCAAGCCAAATTGACTCAGCCCAACTCAAAATCACCAAAAACTTACTGGGTACAGGTTGAAGGCGCACCTTCTGAGGAAGATTTAGATAAATTGAGAAAAGGTGTCGAACTAAAAGACGGCATGACACTGCCCGCTCAGGTTGAGGTGATGTCTGAACCTGTTGTGTGGGATAGAACCCCTCCAGTACGCTTCAGAGCCGCGATACCGACAACATGGTTAGCGATTACTATCATTGAAGGGCGTAACCGTCAGGTAAGACGAATGACAGCAAATATCGGCTACCCTACCCTGCGACTTATTCGCTATTCAATGGGCAACATGAACGTGGGTGAGCTTCAGCCTGGTGAGTGGAAAGAGATTTAACTCATAGCAAATATTAAAGCGAGACTAATAAGTGTCTCGCTTTCTTGTATATGAAGATTTATTACTCTTGGTCAATCATCCACTTGCGGAATTCTTTACGCTCTTTTTTAGAAGCTTTTATATACCAAGCTTGAAGCTGTCTGACCGAATCAGAACTTAAGGATAGATTCTTTATAGACGTAGCCGCAATATCAGCGTTAACTATGCCGCTATTAGTAAAAATTTTCCCTGAATTTCTATTATTTTCTTGAACTAAATCGACGATATCAGTGAAAGGAGTTATCTCATTTTGTGATACAAGCGAATAAATCTTTGCATCCAGATCGTCTTCATCCTGACTAACAGTAAATTCTGGGGGAGTTTTAGAAAAAGCTTTTTGAGCATCGCGGTAACGTCGAATATTGGGTGAGTTTAATGAAACCATTTCGTCTTTTTTGACTTCGAATTCAATAACAAACGGTGAAGATGAATAAAATCTAGATTGAGACCCATCCTTTAAAATTTCACTGTACGATACCACTAACTGATTCTCACCAGTCGATAACTCGATCACATCAGAATCTACAGGTTTTTCATTATTAACAGCGTGCAACTTGAGTGTATGAGAAACTGATAGTTCTGCTGAATTAGCGCTTATAGAGCCGCTCAAAATTAAAAAGTAAAACAGTTTTTTCATACATTTTCCTTTTAAAAAAGCCACCAATGTTTGGTGGCTTTAATGTATTAATGCAAAAAGTTAAATATTAAAATTTAACTTCTAAACCTGCAAGGTATGCTAGGTCGTAGTCTACAGAAGAATCATCGCTGTCTGCGTAACCGATTTCACCGTAAACGTGAACATTGCTGTGCAGGCTGTGAGTAACATTCGCATAAACGTTTGATACGTCTTCAGCCTTGTGGCTTGCTTGGTTGAAACCAAGAGCGAAAACATTACGCCCCATGGTGTAAGTACCAGCTACAGAAATTACATCTAGCTCCGAGTCAACAACTTTGTCATCTTCGTAAGAACCGAAAGAACCTGCAATAGTAAAATCGCTGAAGCTGTAGATAGCTTCTAAGTTGTAAGATTCGATGTCTGCAGTTACAACTTGAGCAGTGTTAGATTCTTGTATGTAGTAGAAAGCACGTAGTTCAAGAGCATCGACAGGCTTGAAAGATGCACCGAAGTCAGTAATAGTTTTATCATTAGCTTTGCCGTTATCTAAATCGTGTGCAACAGCAACCCAAAACTTATCTCCTGTATACCAAACTTTAGTAACTTCTGCACCGTGAGCGTCACCAAGGCCTAAAGATTCAGTACCAAACTCGTAGTCTTCACCAATGCCAGCTTCATCAGCGATAGTATATTGACGACCAAAGGTAACCTTAAGACCGTTTGATTCAAAACCAGCGTATAGCTCAGTATTCTCCGTACCAGAACCTGCGCCAGCATCATCGCGGTTTTCAAATTCGAAATCGAAATAACCTACTGCATTTAAGTTTTCATTAATCGCAACAGTTGTGCCGAAGTTCAATTCACCATCATCTATGCGCATTTCAGCGTCAGAATCTTCCGTGAAACCTTTGTATAGTTGAATTTCAGCTGCACCACCAACAGAAACAGAAACGCCGTCTTTGCTGTATACTTCTGCTGCATTTACTGATGTCGCTGTAGCTGCGATAGCTAACGCTAATAGAGTCTTTTTCATAATAAATCCACTGCCTTTTCTAAGAATGGGAGATCCTTGCCCGGTTCCCTATTATTTTTATGACTAGCGATTACCACTCTTTGTTGGCTAATCACCGTCACTAAATTTCGAGGTCTAGATTGCAAAAGATTATCCTGCGTGTCAAATAAACTAAAAATAGACCTAAAAAAAACACAAACAATTAAAAATCAAACGCTTACATTTTTTTTCATCATTTTACGAGTAGCTTATCCTTAGTTTTATTAGGAAATATAATAACTATAAAAACCAACAAAACAGCACATAAAACCAATATAAACCATTAATACATCCTAAAAGTAGAATTTAACACCTGTAAGTCAGTCTTTTTTAATATTAATATTTCACAAGATAAATAAAATCGTTAAGTTCCTGATGGTTCAGTTTTTTTTTGTGAACGAGATCTACCTTTGATTCAAAAGCAAGCTATTTTGCAGTAAATGTACCGGCTAGTGATATGTGCTACTATCCTCGCTCCGTTACGTAGGTCACAGTATGCTAACTACTAAAATTCAAAATTCTATTCGCACCAGTTATCAAAACCTCCAAGATCAGTTGGACAACTTTGTACCTCGCCGTGCACAAAATTACCTTGTAGCTGAGATAGCGAAGACACTTTGCGGTCAATACCACAAGAGCAGCCGCATGATTGTTGCTGAGGCGGGAACAGGAATCGGTAAATCACTGGCTTATTTAATGGCAACTATTCCCGTTGCGGTTTTAAATAATCGGAAAATCATTATTTCGACCGCAACCGTCGCGCTACAAGAACAGCTCGTCAATAAAGATCTCCCTCTATATAGAAGACTCACCGACAGAGAGTTCTCTTTTATATTAGCGAAAGGCAGGCAACGCTATTGTTGCTCAGAGAAATTGGCAGCGGCTTGCGGTGTTGATGGTGGACAAATGGCTATGTTCGAATCCAAACCAAAGAAAAAGGATATCGAGCAACTTCAAACCATGTATCGTAGTCTGGCTCAAGGTAAATGGGATGGCGATCGTGATTCATGGCCGAAACCAATCGACAATATCATTTGGCAAATGATCGTAAGTGATAAGCACAGCTGCAACAACAGTATGCCAACTCACAGAGATTGCCCTTTCCAGAAAGCGCGTTCAGAGCTAGATAAAGCAGATGTGATTATCGCTAATCACAGTTTGGTAATGGCCGACGCTGACCTAGGTGGCGGAGTTATTCTTCCAGAGCCAGAAAACAGCATCTATATATTCGACGAGGCACACCATTTACCTCATGTCGCTCGAGATCACTCCTCTGCAGCTGCCAGTTTAAAAGGTGCGGCTTCTTGGTTAGAGCGTTTAAATCAATCGATCACTAAGCTTTCTGGTTTAGCGGACGAAAAGCGTGTGCACCGATTTAGAAATGAATTGCAGGACTCCGTACAACAACTGATCCCTACTCTGACTCAAATGAGCAAACAGTTTGACGCAAGCCACTTTGAAGACGGCTTGTATCGCTTTGAGCATGGTGACTTGCCTGAATGGTTAGAAAGTGAGTCGAAAGATCTCAAACAGCTAACTCAAAAGACAAGCCAATCTGTAGCAAAAATCGCTGACCTCATTGCTGAGCGAGTCAAAGACGGAGAGCTTTCCGCAAAACTAGCCGAGCCAGCGCTCGCTGAAATAGGCTTCTATATACAAAGGACAGAGAATCTAGCTCAAGTCTGGCGCCTAATGGCGGAACCTAAGCGAGAAAAAGGCGCACCACTAGCACGTTGGCTTGAGTTAAACAAAGAGAACGAAGGCGATTTCGTTGTCAACGTTTCACCTCTAGAGGTTGGTTGGCAACTTGACCAGCAGATTTGGAGCCGCTGTGTTGGAGCCGTATTAGTTTCTGCGACAATGCGAGCACTTAACTCCTTTAACTTTTTCTGTCACCAAGCAGGTATCAGTCAAAAAGCTGAAGATGGTGTTCAATTCCTTGCTTTGGCATCACCATTTGATTATCAAAACCAAGCAGAGCTGATCGTCCCTGCAATGAAATACGAACCTCAAGCACCTCAGTTTACCGAATATCTTATTGAAATTTTGCCTAAGGTAATAGAAGACAACAAAGCCAATCTCGTTTTATTCTCTTCTTACTGGCAAATGAACAAAGTTGCAGAAGCTTTAGCAACAGGTTTCGTTAAAAAGTCATGGGCTTTACAAGTTCAGGGTGACAGTTCACGCACTGAAATTCTAAAAAAACATAAAAAGCTAATAGAACAAGGCAAAACAAGCGTCCTTTTTGGAACGGGCAGCTTTTCTGAAGGGCTTGATTTGCCTGGAGAGCTTCTTGAAAATCTCGTCATTACAAAGATTCCTTTTGGTGTGCCTACCTCTCCTGTAGAGCAAGCACACTCTGAATATATTGAATCACGAGGCGGTAACCCATTTATGCAAATTACGGTTCCAGAAGCGAGTAAAAAGCTTATTCAATCTGTCGGGCGGTTACTGCGTAAAGAAAGAGATTCTGGTAAAGTCACGATCCTTGATAGACGCATAGTAACGAAGCGATACGGAAAGTCCCTACTCGATTCACTACCGCCTTTTAAAAGAACAATAAAATACTAATATCCCCTGCCCTTGAGGTAGTTATGGGCCTTCATCGCTAGGCCCTTGCATTCACAACCCAACATGACTAATCCATAGATTTTTCATGTGGCTGCCCTATCAGCCGATAACGAGAACACTAGCTATTTATGGAAATGATTGAGCCAACCATGTTGGTCATACTTGCTCTGGTTGCATTTGCAGCAGGCTTTATTGATGCTGTCGCAGGTGGCGGAGGGATGTTAACCGTTCCAGCTTTACTGTCACTTGGTTTACCGCCACACATCGCATTGGGTACTAACAAGCTTGCAGCAACCTTCGCTTCATCTACAGCTGCATTCACTTACTACCGTAAAAAGCTGTTCAAGCCTGAGTGTTGGGTCAATGCATTCATATCTACTTTAATAGGTGCGACCATCGGCACACTCACTGTTGATGCCATTAGCACCGAGTGGTTAGAGAAGGTATTGCCGTTAGTCATTCTTGCCGCAGCGGTCTATACCATTTTTCATAAGACTCCAGATGTGAGCCATAATGTGTCTCCTAAGCCATGCCCTGTGCTTAAGAGAAAACAAAAGTACCAAGGATTCATTCTTGGCTTTTATGATGGGGTTGCTGGTCCAGGAACTGGCGCGTTTTGGACGGTAAGCTCTATGGCGCTTTATCGCTTAAACATCTTACTTGCCTCTGGTCTATCCAAAGCCATGAACTTTACCAGTAACTTTACCTCTTTGGTGACCTTCGCGATTCTTGGTCATATTGATTGGGTTCTAGGTTTAACCATGGGCCTTTGTTTGATGGCCGGTGCATTTGTTGGCGCTCACTCTGCTATTCGTTTCGGTGCTACATTTATACGACCTGTGTTTGTTACCGTAGTAAGCGTACTTGCAATTAAACTGGCATATGAAGCTTGGTTTGTGAACTTATAGGCAATAGCCAACGGGGAGTGAGATGAATCAATTTTCAAAGCTAAAAAGTGTCATTGATACCTTGATTGGCCATTGCTCGCAGGTTGATAAATCTCGAGGAGCTTATCATCAAGCCTTGTTTGACCGAGCCTTATTTAAATGTGGCGCCTCTGTTTTGCTTCCCTATGCACTTGAAACTCAGGCAACGTACCGCACCATTGTACGTGAACAAACCACAAATCAACTGACCGCATCCAGAGCCAACTACCTGACAGAAAAGCTGACAAATCAGATTGCAGCAATCCAAAGAGAGTTAGCCAACCACGATTTACGCTTGGACCGAAAAAGTAAGTCAGGGAAAACCCTGAACGACCTATACAACGAACTCGCTCAGCACCAAGACTGGCAAAAGCGATTGATCGATTTAGTCCGAGTAAGAAAGTTAGCGTTTGATTCTGCGCCTCGCCACAGTAAGAAAAAAGCGGAAGAGGCTTGGCAGTTAGCAAAAGAGCGATTAGAACGCTGTGAAGACTCAATGAAAAATATTGAGAGACTGATTAACTTAGAGAACCCTAAGCGAAATGAACACTGATAACACACCATCACCACTGGATAACGCACCAGAAGAAGTTAAATTAGCTGTCGACCTGATCTATCTGCTCGAAAGCAACGAAATCGATCCAAAAGTCGCGTTAGAAGCAATCAAAATTGTCCAGCAAGATTTACAAGCCAAACTAGCATCTAGCATCTAGCATTTAGCATTTAGCATTTAGCATCTAGCATTTAGCATTTAGCATTTAGCATAAAAATATACAGGATTCACATGTACCAACTTAGCTTTTCTATGCCCGAGTTTCTTGAAAACTACTGGCATAAAAAACCAACCATCTTAAAGGGTGGCTTCCAAAACTTCGTCGACCCAATTTCGCCGGAAGAACTTGCTGGTTTATCGATGGAAGAAGAAGTGGATTCTCGCTTTGTCTCTAACCTCGACAATCAGTGGACTGCAGAACACGGTCCATTCTCTGAAGAAAAATTTGGCGAGTTAACCGAAACTCATTGGCAGCTGATCGTTCAAGCAGCGAACCACTGGCACCAAGGCGCAAATCAACTGACTGAGGCGTTCCAAGCGTTACCAAACTGGTTATTCGACGATCTCATGATCTGCTACTCAGCACCTGAAGGCGGCGTAGGCCCACATATTGATCAATACGATGTCTTCATCATTCAAGGTCAAGGCAAACGTCAATGGAAGGTTGGCGCTAAAGATGTTGGCCAATACAAAGAGACTGTTCAAGCGTCTGCACTTCGTCAAATTGAAGGTTTTGACCCAATCATTGATGAAACTTTAGAGCCGGGCGATATCCTTTATATCCCACCAGGTTTCCCACATGAAGGGAGCACGTTAGAGCCGTCAATGAGCTACTCTATTGGCTACCGCTCGCCTAAAGAACAAGAACTGATCAGCAACTTTGCCGATTTTGTGCTTGCTCATGATATGGGTGACGTACACCTGCACGATCCAGAATTCAAAATGCAAGAAGGCTACGGAAAAATTCGTTCATCGGATTTAAGTAATCTCACAGGCATGTTGAAATCTGCACTAGAGCAACCTGAAACCATCAGTGAATTCATGGGTTGTCTGCTAAGCCAATCACGCCACCAGCTTGATATCGTTGCTCCAGAGCCACTATGGACTCAAGAAGAGATCGCTCAACACTTAGAGTCTGAAGGTGAGATTCACCGAGTATCAGGCTTAAAGGCGCTCTACCACGAAAATGAAAGCAACACTGCTTACATCAATGGCGAAGTGGTTAAGGTGGATGAAGCGGATTCTTCGTTACTCAACATACTTTGCGATGAGACCATGATTACCTCGGCTACTGCCCTATCTCCTTCGGGCATAACTGTCGTGACTGAATTGGTCAACAAAGGCTACTGGTTTATCGAAGAGTAAGCAGCGTCAACCGCTGGTTATTGCCTAGCCTCTAAATAAACAATTAAAAAAGGGACAAATGAAATCTTCATTTGTCCCTTTTTCTATTCAAGAACTGGTTAAGGCTTAATGCTTATACCTTGAACTGATTGACCAACTTCTTTTGTTGTTGAGACAGTTGGTCAATTTCATTGCCGACTTGCTCAGAAGCCGCGGCTTGCTCCAAGATCTTCGCACTCAAATCGCGAATATTAACCACGCTTTGATTTACTTCACCGGAAACCGATTGTTGCTCTTCGGCTGCTCGAACGATCTGACTGTTCATATCACTGATCGCCTCAATAGAAGTAAAGATCGACCCCAGATCTTCAACTGCTTTCTGAACGTGTAGTGCTGTATCGTTAGCTAGGATATTGCCTTCTTGTATTGCTTCAACGACATCTTGAGTTCCAGCATGAACCTTGTCGATCACCGCTCTGATCTCACCAACCGATGACTGGGTGCGACTTGCGAGGTTTCTTACCTCATCCGCAACAACAGCAAAACCTCGACCTTGTTCGCCAGCACGAGCCGCTTCAATCGCCGCGTTCAATGCCAGTAAGTTAGTTTGCTCAGAGATCCCTTCAATCACACTTAAGATCTCGGTGATGTTTCCGTTATTTTTTGCCAATTCTTCAACAATAGGAACAGCACTCGACATACGCTCCACCAGCTTTCTCATTTCACCTGCTGAAAGTTCGATGACTTGTTGCCCTTGTTGAGCAGAACGATTCGCTTCGCACGCTGCATCAACGGCCACTTCTGCATTTTGTACCACTAAGCCCGCAGTTTGAGTCATCTCTTCGGCCGCTGTCGCGACTAGATCCACTTCTTTAAATTGAGACTCGCTGCTTTCACGAGTACTTGATGCTGATGCTTTCGCTTGGCTGGTAGTATTTGCCACTTGTTCTGTGGTGTGAATGACTTCTTTGATTGTGTGTTGCAGCTTATCTAGGAACAGGTTAAATCCTTTTGACAACTGACCGATTTCATCTTGAGACTTCACTTCCAAGCGCTGCGTCAAATCACCTTCACCTGAAGCGATGTCATTCAACCTTTCCACAACCTGACGAATCGGCTTCACAATAGACAACGAGGCAAACGCGATAATGGCTAAGCCAAAGATAATAAACACTGTACCGGCGATCACTTCTGTTTTGATGCCTTCACTTAGCTTAGTGCTAATGATAGAATCCAATTTATTTGCGTCAGCGACGACACTGTCTCTTGGGATCTCAAACAACACCCCCCAAGTTTGGTTAGCTGCAACAACAGGTGCAAAGGCAAGTAACCACTCACCGTTCTCGCTCCATTGCGTTGTCACTTCACCACCAAAGATAAAGTCGGTCATTAAATCACTGTTTGTATTGCCACTTTGGAAAGTTGAACCGACTGCAATGCTTGAATCATCAGAAGCGATGACCGAACCATCTAGACTAACCACGTAAGCTTTACCCGCACCGTTAAACAAGCTCTGGTCAGATTGAGTAATCACACTGGTTAAACCATCAAGTCTTAGATCAATACCAAGAAAACCAATAGCAACGTCGTCAACCAAAATAGGGACTGAAATAGAGGACGTAAGTAGTGCTACACCACCGCTGTTCACGACTCTCGGCGTACTAATACACGTTTGCCCTGAAGACAAAGGACAGTAAAAACGTTCGCTATTGCTGTCATCATTCAAGATAGATTCTGAAAGAACGTTCGCTAGAACATTTTCACCGTTATCTGCCACCTTCCAGTAAGGAGCAAAACGACCTTTTTCGTTAGAACCAACATAATCAGCATCGACATAATTCGCATCTTCACTATCGAGCAAGTCAGGCTTGAAAACTAGATACGCTCCTTGAATAGAGTCGAAGTTTAAAACCGAGCGACGAACCATTTCATCCAAGGCGGTACGAAGCTCTTCACTTGGTGTAAAGTTTTCGTCTGCATTGTTTTTTAGAAACTGAGCACTGGCCGCAAGCATCTCTGCGCGGTAAATAGCTTCGTCTACATAACGTTGAGTTTCTTGAGCGTTTAGCTGAGAAACAGACGCCAGCAACTGCTGAGTTTTATTGATAACTGATTCTGAACTTTGAGATTTGATGACTTGTTGATTGCTCGTCGCGTTGTAGATCGAGAAACCAATAAGAGACAGTGACGTAATGATTAAACAACAACCTGCTAAGAGGGTTATTTTCCACTGTACCGATAGAGAGCGCATTTAATATCCTTATTTAAGCCAAAAGACTTCCATAACCATAACTATCACATCGACAACGAATTGCTGTACACAATGTAAATGAGTTAGACGAATAGCTTAGCGGATAATTACAGCACAAATTGCTTACATATAAAACGAAAGTTTATACAAATGTTAATAGAGCGTGTTTTCTTCCTTTTTTCTGTGATTTCAAATGATGTACTCATATAATCATTAGTTGTGTTGCTTAGGTTTTAGCGCTTTGGACATAGCCAGAACATCGATATTTAAAGGAAGCCCACTCCACCCTCTCCCTCTTTAAAATGCAGCAACTTCGGATTAGTTTTTATAATCCAAGTTATAGATTTTTATCTTGATCAACTTCACACTTTTTGATTGCTAAGCCCGCAATCAAGCTCTAATATCTCACGCCTAGATTCCCTGAACACTTTATTCATTTGGCTCTCCTTTAATGGAGCGCTAAGGCTTTTTACGTCTTAATTTTTGGAGAGATACGCAAATGTCCGCCTCGTTTCCATTAGCGAAACTTACCTTTTTAATCGCTATTCTGACTGCCGTAGGTCAAATGACTCAAACGATGTACGTGCCTTCTATCGGTCATATGGCAGGTGAGTTCTTAGTTTCGGCATCTTCACTGCAGGCAGTGATGGCGTGTTACTTGATCCCTTATGGTCTGTCGCAATTTGTTTACGGCCCACTTTCAGATCGCCTAGGTCGTAAACCGATCATCGTGATTGGTTTGATCATCTACATCATCGGTACTTTGGTAGCATTGTTCGCTCACGAATATGAATGGTTCTTAGCGGGCAGCTTTATCCAAGGTTTGGGCATCGGTTGTGGTGGTGCGATGTCTCGTACATTGACTCGCGACTGTTTTGAAGGCGCAGAGCTGCACCGTGCAAACAGCTTGATTAGCATGTGTGTGATTTTCTCACCATTGATGGCTCCTGTACTGGGTGGTTACCTAACAGAAGTTTTCGGCTGGCGTTCTAGCTACTTATTCCTTGCGCTGTTTGGTATTGCTGTTGTGATCACTATGATGACGAGCATGATGGAAACACTGCCGAAAGAACGACGCAAGCATGAATCGGTTGCCAACAGCTACAAGTTCGTTCTGTCTGATAAACGTTTCCAAGGTTTCTTATTGGTATTAGTCGCAACCTTTGCTGGTGTAGCCGTATTTGAAGCAGCGGCAGGTGTGTTGCTTGGTGGCGTACTTGGCTTACCGGCAACCACAGTAAGCTTGCTGTTTGTCTTGCCTATTCCAGGTTACTTAGTCGGTGCAGGCTTATCTAGTTACATCGCACAACGTCGCTCTGAGCGCCGTGCATTGAATGTTGGTCTGGTTGCGATATTGGTAGGCTCAACAGTGGTATTGATACCGGGTCTGTTTGGTCAAACAACAGCATTAACTTTGATTGGCGGTGCCACAATTTACTTCTTGGGCGCTGGCATATTATTCCCAGCAGCAACAACAGGGGCACTTTCGCCATTCCCGTACCACGCTGGTACTGGAGGTGCGATTTTAGGTGGTATGCAAAATCTAGGTGCTGGCATCGCAACACTATTGGCATCGTTCTTCCCAGCTCAAGACCAACTGCCACTCGGTTGCTTGATGATTGCAATGTCATTCATCGCTATGCTTGGTTTACGTTGGGTTAATCGTAAACCTGACCACTCAAATGAAATGCCATTGGCTATTTAACGTAAAACTCGAATCTTGCTAAACAAAGGAAAGGGACATACTGAAAAGTGTGTCCCTTTTTGTTGCACATTTATTCCTTCCACTCTCACGTATCAGTAATTTCATTTAACATTACTTTGATTTTTTGAAAACAATAACAGACACTTACGATGAAGGTGCATATCCAGAATCCAATTATAAATAATATCACTGGAAGATACCCAACCAACAAAGGATGCTGGCATCAAAAAGAGTAAGGTGCACACTAGGGATATATAGATGCGTATCGCTTTAACCACATTAGTCGTATCAATAGCGCTTGTCGCCGGATGCAGCAATCAAGGAATATCAACCATGAACCACTACTCTCAATCACAGCTCGTCGCTCAGCAAACCCAAGCACCCGTTGCTAAGAAAGTCCCTCACGCAATGACGATTCATGGTGACTCCCGAATCGATGATTACTACTGGATGCGCGATGATGCACGCCAAGATCCAGAGATTTTGCAACAGCTTGAGCAAGAGAATCAGTACGCAGATACAGTGTTAAAACATACAGAAGCAGCACAAAAACAATTATTTCAAGAGATCAAAGGCCGAATCGCAAAAGACGACAATTCGGTACCGGTTCGCAAAGGCAGTTACTACTACTCGAATAAGGTCACAGGCGACAACGAATACCCAGTTCACCTGCGTGAAAAAAACTTTTTAGGCACAGACAAGCAAGTCATCTTAGATGTTAACGAGCTAGCAAAAGAGCATGAATTCTTCAGTATTGGTGGCTTAACGATCAGCCCAGACGAAAACTTGTTGGCCTATGGCGAAGATACGCTGAGCCGACGAATTTACACCATCAAGATCAAAGACCTCACAACAGGTGAATACCTAAAAGATGAAATTGAAGGCGCTTCAAGTGCAATCGCGTGGCAAAACGACAACCAAGCCTTCTACTACATCAAAAAAGATCCACAAACATTGCTGGGTTATCAAGTTTACCGCCACGTGTTAGGCACAGCTCAGGCAAGCGATCAGTTAATCTACGAAGAAGCCGATAGCGCTTACTACACCTCTTTGAGTAAAAGCAAAGATGGAGAACAGGTCTACATTTGGCATTCGAGCACAGAAACCAGCGGTGTCTCAGTCATCGATGCCAACAACCCAAAGGCTACAGCTGAGGCTTTCTACCCAAAAGAGACCGGCATAGAGTACAGCATCGCTAAGCTAGGTGATTGGTATTACATCTACACCAACTACCAAGCGGTCAACTTCCGTTTAATGAAAGTCACAACCGAAGAGATGCATGAACGCTCAAAATGGGTCGATGTCATCCCAGCAGACGATAATACTCAGCTTGTAGATTTCGAGTTGTTTGATGACCATCTTGTCTACGAGCAACGCGCGGATGGCTTGTCTACAGTGAAAGTTCGCCAACTCTCAACAGGCCACGAGTTTCCACTTGAATTTAACGACACCGCATTTACCGCTTACCTAACGAGTAACTATGAATTAGATAACGCAAAAGTTCGTATCTATTACAGCAGCTTAACCACGCCAGGTACTTACTATGATTTCGACCTAAGTACAGGTGAATCCGAACTCATGAAGCAAACACCCGTATTAGGTGATTTCGAAGCGGATAACTACCAATCAGAGCGAATCATGATTACGGCTCGCGATGGTAAGCAAGTTCCTGTCTCTTTGGTTTATCGTAAAGACTTATTTAAGAAAGACGGCACTAACCCAATCTACCAATACGGCTATGGGTCTTACGGCTCTACGATTGAACCTACCTTCAGCTCAACTCGCCTAAGCCTACTGGATAGAGGTTTTGTTTATGCCATCGCACATGTCCGCGGTTCAGAAATGCTTGGTCGCCCTTGGTATGAAGATGGCAAAAAACTGACCAAACAAAACACGTTCAACGACTTTATTGATGTAACCAAAGAGCTTGTTGAAGAAGGCTACGGCGCGAAAGATAAAGTGTTCGCCGTTGGGGGGTCTGCTGGCGGTCTATTGATGGGAGCAATCATCAACCAAGCACCAGAACTGTACCGTGGTATTGGTGCACATGTTCCGTTTGTAGACATTGTGACAACCATGCTCGATGAATCGATCCCTCTAACCACCAATGAGTATGACGAATGGGGTAACCCGAACGATAAAGCCTACTACGATTACATGCTGGGGTACTCACCGTACGACAACATTAAGGTACAAAACTACCCGAACATGTTGGTAACGACAGGCCTGCATGACTCACAGGTGCAGTACTTTGAGCCAATGAAATGGGTTGCGAAGCTGCGTGAAATGAAAACAGACAACAACGTATTGCTGTTCAAAACCGATATGGAAGCCGGTCACGGTGGCGCTTCTGGCCGATTTAAACGATTAAAAGAAGACGCACTTGAATACGCGTTCTTTTTGGATTTACTTAAGACTCAATAGATTCTACGTAACTGTAAGTATTCACATCATTTAATGTCGCCATTTTGTCTCTACAAAGTGGCGACAGAAATTATTAAGCATGGTTAAATACGATGAACCATGAAATCCACCAAATCAAAAACCTTTAAAAACAAGCAGTGACAAAGGTTTACGAGAGGTATAAAAACAAATGAAAGTAATTAGCTTCAACATCAACGGTCTTAGAGCCCGCCTTCACCAACTGCAAGCTATTATCGACAAACACCAACCCGACGTGATTGGTCTGCAAGAGATAAAAGTGCACGATGAAGCCTTCCCAATTGCTGATGTTGAAGCAATGGGCTATAAGGTTTACTTCCACGGTCAAAAAGCCCACTACGGTGTGGCAATGTTGTGTAAGCAAGAGCCTATTTCTGTGCAGAAGGGTTTCACAACAGATAATGAAGACCATCAAAAACGCATGATCATGGCGACGTTTGAAGATGAAAATGGTGAAAAGGTTACCGTGCTAAATGGCTACTTCCCTCAAGGGGATAACATCAAGCATGAAACAAAATACCCGTACAAACGCCAGTTCTATAAAGACTTAATGACTTACTTAAACGATTATCACAACAAAGATGAGCAAGTGATTGTGATGGGCGACATTAATATCAGCCCTATCGACGCAGACATCGGCATTGGTGAACCTAATGCGAAACGTTGGTTAAAAACTGGTAAATGTTCTTTCCAACCAGAAGAGCGCGAATGGTTGAAAACATTGATGGATTGGGGCTTTGTGGATAGCTTCCGCTTACTGCACCCTGAAGTAAACGACCAATACTCGTGGTTTGACTACCGCTCGAAAGGTTTCGTGGACAACCGCGGCCTACGAATTGATGTAGTACTTGCGACTCAGAAGCTTGCTGATAAGTGTACTGAAGCAGGCATCGATTACGAACTGCGTGGCATCGAAAAGCCGTCTGACCACGCGCCAATTTGGTCAACGTTTAAGTAATCAACAGCAACAGAATCTGCTCATAAAAAACGGCGCTATAGAAGCGCCGTTTTGTTAATTATGATGTGTAATTAGCTAAGTGGTCTTAAGTAAGCTAAGAAACGTTTCTCTGCGAATTTGAAAATCGCAATGATGATAAACGTCAACCCCATGTAAAACAGACCTGCTGTTAGGAAAGATTCAAACGGAGCATAGTAGCGAGAGTTAACCAAACGAGCTGCACCCGTTAGATCCATAATCGTCACAATACCTGCAACGGCTGAGCCGTGAAGCATAAAGATAACTTCGTTACTGTAAGCCGGTAATGCACGACGTAATGCACTTGGCAGAATGATACGTCGGTATGTCTTAGGTGTGCTCATGCCATACGCTTTTGCTGCTTCAACTTCACCTTTTGGTAAGCCGTTAATCGCACCGCGAATGATTTCAGCTGTGTATGCCGATGTGTTAAGGATGAATGCCACCAAAGCACAAAACCATGCATTTTCCCATAGTGTATCTTTTACAGGGAAGAACTGATCCATTCCGTAGTAAATCAGGTACAACTGCACCAATAATGGCGTACCACGGAAGAAATAGATGAATGACCAAGCCGGAGCATTAATCAGCATATTTGGACTGTTACGAGCGATAGCTAGTGGTATGGCGACGAATAAGCCAATGATCAAAGCAACGCAAACCATCCAAGCCGTTGTCCATAAACCACCAAGGTAAATCGGCAGGCTTTCAATTATCAATGAAAAGTCCATAACTACCTCGCGTGGATACTGAATTTACGTTCAACCAGCTTAAGTAAGCCCGTTGAAACACTGGTGAAGAATAAGAAGATAATCGCCACTGTCATATAGAAGGTAAATGGCATTTTGGTTGAACCTGCCGCCAGTGCGCTAACACGTACCATATCTTCTAGGCCAATAATGGAAACCAACGCGGTAGTTTTAAGTAAAACCAACCAGTTGTTACCAAAGCCCGGCAGTGCGTGACGAATCATTTGCGGTAACAGGATACGACGGAACGCTAGAACAGGTCCCATGCCATAGGCCTTTGCTGCTTCCATTTCACCGCTATCAACCGCCATGATCGCTCCACGGAAGGTTTCAGCCATGTAAGCGCCAAAGATGAATCCAATGGTTAAGACACCAGCAACAAATGGACTGACATCAATATAATCAGGTAAGTAAGCGGTCCACTCGTGGTTAGGATCACTTGATGTGAACCACTCATTGAGCCACTCATTGATGGAATACAAACTGTTGTTTAAAAGGATTTGTCCACCAAAGAAAATCAGCATCATCAAGACGAGATCAGGAATGCCTCGAATAACGGTTGTGTAGAGGGTTGCGATAGCACGAGCCCAGCGATAAGGCGCTAGTTTTGCTAAGGCACCTAGCATACCAAGAACCATAGCTAAAATTAGCGACAGCAAGGCAACTTCGATTGTGAGCACCGCCCCTTTCAGGATCGACGCTTCATATCCTTGTAAATCAAACATAATGGATTCCAACAGAACTGCGAAAAAGTTGGTAAGACAGGGAGAGGAGAACCTCTCCCTTAAGAATTGACGCTAAAGATTACTGACCGTATACGTCGTAGTTGAAGTATTTAGCCGCGATATCTTGGTAGATGCCTTTTTCACGTAGTGAAAGGATTGCCGCATCTAATTGCTTAGTCAGATCTTTGTCTTGCTTACGTAGAGCAATACCAAAACCTTCGCCGAACCACTTAGGATCAGTTAGTGATGGACCAACGAACTCGTAGTCTTCACCACCAGCTTTGTTTAGCACGCCTTCTTCTAGAGCAGATGCATCACCTAGTACAGCAGCAACACGACCGTTTGCTAGATCAAGGTAAGCTTCGTCGAATGAACCGTAACGAACGATCTCTACTGTATCGCCGTAGTTGTCTGTTAGGTATTTATCGTGAGTTGTTGCACGTTGAACGGCAATCTTTTGACCGCTTAGATCATCAAAGTTAAGGCCTGCACCTTTCTTAGCGATGAACTTGTTTGGGATAAGTGCGTATTTACCAGTGAAGTCGATTTTTTTCTTACGCTCTTCCGTGATAGACATTGCCGCGATGATCGCATCATATTTACGAGCAAGTAGAGAAGGAATGATACCATCCCAGTCTTGTGCAACGATCTTACACTGCACCTGCATTTCAGTACAAAGTGCGTTAGCCATATCGACATCGAAGCCTTTCAGTGACCCGTCAGCTTCTGTCCAGCTAAATGGAGGGTAAGCACCTTCAATACCAAAGCGTACTGTTTTCCATTCTTTTGCTTGAGCTACGCCCGTTGCAGCAGTTGCAGCAAGTGCCGCGACTAATAACCACTTTTTCATATCCCTACTCCTGTGATTTAGGTTTTTATGTTTTGCTAGTTTTAATATTGTGTTTGTTGTTGCTTATTAACTTACTTGTTGTGTTTTATTGTTCACACCGTCGCTGTTTACCGTTGGCAACGGCGTTTCAATTCTGATTAGTAAATCGATGAGATAAATTGTTGTAAACGTTCAGATTCAGGTTCCCTAAACAGTTTAGCTGGATCGCCCTGTTCTTCCACTAGACCTTGGTGCAGGAACATCACATGGTTTGATACGTCACGAGCAAAAGCCATTTCATGTGTTACCACAAGCATGGTTCTTCCTTCTTCTGCTAGATCTCGCATTACACCGAGTACTTCGCCTACTAACTCAGGGTCAAGTGCTGATGTTGGCTCATCAAACAGCATCACTTCCGGATCAACCGCTAACGCTCGAGCAATTGCCGCTCGTTGTTGTTGTCCACCGGATAAATGACCTGGGTAGTAATCTTTGCGCTCATACAAGCCTACTTTTTTAAGTAGTAATTCTGCATTTTCAATCGCTTGAGCTTTAGGTACACCTAATACGTGAACGGGTGCTTCGATAACATTTTCGAGAACGGTCAGGTGAGACCAAAGATTGAAGCCTTGAAAAACCATCGCTAAGCGTGAACGGATACGCTGTACTTGTTTTTCGTTGACAGGAACAGATACGCCTTGGCGGTTGTTTTTCATTTGAATTAATTCGCCATTAACCCAAATCTCGCCTGCAGTTGGTGTCTCTAAAAGGTTGATACATCTAAGGAAAGTACTTTTACCCGACCCTGAAGATCCGATAATCGATACAACATCGCCTTTGTGCGCAGAAAGTGAAATTCCCTTTAAAACTTCATTTTGACCAAACGTTTTGTGTAGATCCTTTATGTCCAGCGCTGGTACATCTTTCATGCGCTTTCTCTCCCAAGTTTGTGAAAATGCAAGGTACTCCGACCTTTTCATGCGATACAAACTAGCACCACACGAAACAACATGCAACAAATTATTAACCTAATAAATTGGAATAAATAGCGATTCACTCTGACTTATTATGCAAAAGGTAGCGTTTTCGCCTCAATTTAATGAATGAGTTCTATCAATAAGCTGTAATTACACCCCTTACATTGTTTAAATAAAGTTAACCAAAATGAGATTCACGTAGCTTGATGTCTCACAAGAAAAACAAGTTTTGTGAACTTAGATACGCCGAGATCTGCAAAATATAATCTGCACGCTCAACACTACATACACACCGTAAGGCACAATTATTTTAAGGTTATTACATTGTAAGCATTTCACTCGGAACAGTTGGGAAGCAAGTAATAGTGAAATAACTCAGTAAGAATTGAGTATTGAACTCAAGCCATGACGACAAAGGCTCGAAGAAGATAGGTAAACGTCAATTTGTGAAAACTAATTACACGATTCATCAATGGGAAGTTAATGAATCGCTGCGTTTTGTAGCTTTCTTTCACATATACTCATAAAGTGATCAAGATCAATCACCCTAAAGGGTAAGCTTGTTAGACTCCTCAGCAAAGAATAAGGCATTAAAAATGCCAAACATTTCTTTTAACTTAGCTGCATAAAGCACATCAAAACCGTGCAACATGATGTTAATGAGTTATAACTAAGAAATAACGCAATTACGCAATTACGCGAACTTATAGAATTCAATTTTAGAATTACTAACATAAAATATGAGGAATCTATGTCAGACGTTGTGAACAATGCGAACTCTGAAGTAGAAGAGAAAAGCTATAAAGAGCTACACCGCCCTGCTTCTGAATTTGAGAACCGCTCAGATTATCTAGATCACGAACTTCAAATCATGAAGCCTCGCCGCTTTGGCCTAAACCTTCCTGGCCGTGACTTCCGCTTTGAACTAGAAGACCTTGTTCCTGCACTGGCTGGTACCATTGGTATCATCGCGATGTACTCTGCAGTAATGATGTCTTGGGCTGAAGGCCTAACTCAAGCTTGGGATCACGTAAACCTTGGTAAAGACTTTGCGATTGAAGTCGCTCGTGTAGAAATGCTTATCCCTGCACTGCTGTTCTGTATCCTTGCTTCTGGTTTCTTTAACCCTAAAGCTAACCTTGCCGGTAACCACGGCCCAATGATTCCTCTTATTGGTACCATCGCTCTTGCTGGTGCTCACCCTCTTGCATTGGCAATCCTTATCGGTGTCTTCGGTCTTATCCTAAGCTTCCTAAAAGGTGGGTCTAAACTTGTTAACCTTACCTCTGAAGGTACGGCGGGTGGCTTGCTCATCTTCTTGGGTCTAACCGGTACAATGAGCCAAATCAACTCAATTCAAGCTTGGGCTGTTGGTCTTCAGTCTGACACTGTCGCTGCTGGTAGCATGGGTTACATCGGTTTGATTGTTCTAGCCGTTACCATCGGTCTATATGCATTCCTTGCTAAAGTGAACAAGCGTTGGTTAGCAATCCCTGTTTGTGCTTTCACTGGTCTAGCTATTGCTCTAGTACTTGGTGCTGGTTTCGATATCAAATTCGTAACTGAAACAGGCATTCCAAACCTAAACCCAATCTACTGGTGGGGTTCTACTGAAGAAGGTTGGATGCTTGGTTTACCAAACGTTGAGCACTTCATCGCTTCTCTACCATTTGCAATCCTAGCAGTAGCAATGTGGTCACCTGACTTCCTAGGTCACCGTATCTTCCAAGAACTGAACTACCCTAAAAAGTCTGAAAAAGTACTGATGGACGTAGACGACACAATGACTATGTGTTCAGTTCGTCAAATGGTAGGTACAGCAGTTGGTGGTGGTAACATCACTTCATCTTGGGGTACTTACATGATCCCAGCAGCAATCGCGAAACGTCCAATCCCTGGCGGCGCAATCTTGCTTGGCTCTCTATGTATTATTGTTGCGATTCTTGGCTTCCCAATGGACGTAGCAGTATGGCCACCAGTGATGCGTGTTGCGCTACTTGTAGGTGTATCTCTACCTCTACTTGAAGCGGGTATGCAGATGGTTAAAGATTCAAAAGACTCTCAAGCAGCTGGTATCTGTATCTTCGGTTCAGCGGTTGTTAACCCAGTATTAGCATGGGCACTGACTATGCTTCTAGATAATAACGGTCTAATTGGTGATAAAGAGCGTGCGAAGCGTCTATCATTTGTAGATAAGATTGTTATCCCAGTTGGCGTTTTAGTTATCTGTCTAGTAGCAATGCTTGCAGTTGGTATGCTAGAAAGTCAATATGGCCTAAAAGCTTGGCTATAATGGTCCTTACTACACAAAAGTAGTATTAGGATTAAAAAAAAGTTTGGGTGGCAACCCCTGCCACTCAAATTTTTTCAACTTTTTTTGGCATTTATTGATTTAGTTTAAGGTTTGCAGAAATTTTTTAGCGTAGTCTTGAATTCATAGAGTAAAGACAACATATAAAAGGTAGTGACAATATATATAACCATATGACGCTTATATGCTCATATATATTGTTATTAATAAGAGTGTACTACCCTTACGAGGGGCGCTGGCTCAACAGTGTTAATGTACGTATTTTTTCTACTAAAAAGGTAGGTATGTCATGGCAGAGCAATTTGCTAAAGCTTGGGAAGATTTTGCTGCAGGTGAGTGGCAAAGCGAAGTAAACGTTCGTGATTTCATTCAAAAGAACTACACGCCGTATGAAGGCGACGAGTCTTTCCTAGTTTCTGAGGGTACTGAAGCAACTAACAAGCTTTGGTCTTCGGTAATGGAAGGTATCAAACAGGAAAACGCAACTAAAGCACCTGTAGATTTCGATACTTCTGTTATCTCTACCATTACTGCTCACGATGCAGGTTACATTGAGAAAGATCTTGAGACTATCGTTGGTCTACAAACTGAGAAGCCACTAAAACGTGCAATCATCCCTAACGGTGGTGTGCGTATGGTTGAAGGTTCTTGTAAAGCATACGGTGAAACTCTTGACCCAATGGTTTCAAAAATCTACTCAGAATACCGCAAAACACACAATGCTGGCGTTTTCGATATCTACACTCCTGATATCCTAAAATGTCGTAAGTCTGGTGTTCTGACTGGTCTTCCTGATGCTTACGGCCGTGGTCGTATCATTGGTGACTACCGTCGTGTTGCACTTTACGGTATTGATTTCCTAATGAAAGACAAGCAAGCTCAATTTGCTTCTCTTCAAGAGCAATTCGAAAACGGTGAAAACCTAGCAGAAACAATGCAACTGCGTGAAGAGATCTCTGAGCAACATCGTGCTCTAGGTCAAATCAAGCAAATGGCTGAGAAATACGGTTTCGATATCTCTGAGCCAGCTCAAACAGCTCAAGAAGCTATCCAGTGGACTTACTTCGGCTACCTAGCTGCTGTTAAATCTCAAAACGGTGCTGCAATGTCTCTAGGTCGTACTTCGACTTTCCTAGACATCTACATCGAGCGTGATATCGCTGCTGGCAAGATCACTGAAGAACAAGCACAAGAAATGATCGACCACTTCGTAATGAAACTGCGTATGGTTCGTTTCCTACGTACTCCTGAGTACGATGAGCTGTTCTCTGGCGACCCAATCTGGGCAACAGAGTCTATGGGTGGTATGGGTATCGACGGTCGTACGCTAGTAACGCGTTCGAACTTCCGTTTCCTAAACTCTCTATACACTATGGGTCCTTCTCCAGAGCCAAACATCACTGTTCTTTGGTCTGAGCAACTACCTGACGGCTTCAAGCGTTTCTGTGCGAAGGTATCTATCGATACTTCTTCTATCCAGTACGAAAATGATGACCTAATGCGTCCTGACCTAGAGTCTGATGATTACGCTATCGCTTGTTGCGTATCTCCAATGATCGTTGGTAAGCAAATGCAGTTCTTCGGTGCTCGTGCTAACCTTGCGAAAACAATGCTTTACGCAATCAACGGCGGTGTGGACGAGAAACTTAAGATGCAAGTTGGTCCTGTTTCAGACAAGATCACTGACGAAGTTCTTAACTACGATGACGTAATGGGTCGCCTAGACACATTCATGGACTGGTTAGCTAAGCAATACGTGACTGCACTAAACAGCATTCACTACATGCACGACAAGTACAGCTACGAAGCGTCTCTAATGGCTCTTCATGACCGTGATGTTCGTCGTACTATGGCTTGTGGTATCGCTGGTCTATCTGTTGCAGCTGACTCACTGTCTGCAATTAAGTTTGCTAAAGTGAAGCCAATCCGTGACGAAGACGGTATCGCAACTGACTTCGAAATCGAAGGCGATTACCCTAAATACGGTAACAACGACTCTCGTGTAGATGATATTGCTTGTGAACTAGTTTCTACGTTCATGAACAAGATCCGTAAGCTTAAGACTTACCGTAACTCTATCCCTACACAGTCAGTTCTTACTATCACGTCTAACGTTGTATACGGTAAGAAAACTGGTAACACTCCAGACGGTCGTCGTGCTGGCGCTCCTTTCGCTCCTGGTGCAAACCCAATGCACGGTCGTGATGAGAAAGGTGCTGTAGCATCACTAACGTCTGTAGGTAAACTACCGTTTGCTGACGCACAAGATGGTATCTCTTACACGTTCTCTATCGTGCCAAACGCACTAGGTAAAGAACAAGACAGCCAACGTGCTAACCTTGCAGGCCTAATGGATGGTTACTTCCACCACGAAGCTGGCATTGAAGGTGGTCAACACCTTAACGTTAACGTTCTTAACCGCGAAACTCTTGAAGACGCAGTTAAGCACCCTGAGAAATACCCTCAGCTAACAATCCGTGTATCTGGTTACGCTGTTCGCTTTAACTCTCTAACTGCAGAGCAACAAGCTGACGTAATCGCACGTACATTTACTGAGTCTCTATAAGCTCACGCTCAATAGACAGTAAATAATATTAGCCTCGCCAATGTGCGGGGCTTTTTTATATCTGAAATAAATCGCACTACACTCACCTATCCCGCGAAATGTTAGGTTGAGCAAAAAAGCACCCTGCCATTCACTTTTTTTCCACAAATTCTGTCAAATTACGGTAATATCGCGGTTCATAATTTAAGAGTAACTGCTCCATGAAATACCTGCGTTGTTTACCCCTGATTCTTCTCTCTTTCTCATCTTTAGCCTCTGAGCGTTCTACGTTAACTTTTGCTTTAGATAATGATGGTATTTTTGGTGTCGACCAAGACTATACCAACGGCTTATTTCTGGGTTACACATCATCAAGTATTACGCCATATAACTGGGTAAAACCATTGAGTCTTTCCTACTGGGGCGCAAGCTCTCTAGACAAGTGGGAAATCACCATTGGCCACAAGATGTATACGCCTTCTGACATTGAGTTAGAAACGCCATCGCCTAATGATCGCCCATACGCAGGTTACCTTCACACTGAATTCAATTACATCAGCTTAAACCCACAGCAAGCCCAGCGTTTTAATATCACGTTTGGTACTACGGGCGAACGTGCACTGTCTGAAGATGCTCAAAAGCTGGTTCACTCAATCACTAAGTCGGATGAGCCGATGGGTTGGGAATACCAAGTCGATGATGAATGGGCGGGAAGCGTTGGTTACCTAAGCCATTTCAACCTAATGCGTAATCAAGCTCTTGCGAATACTGACTACGAAATCTCTAACGTTTCTGAAATCAACGTCGGTAACTTTAGAAGTGACATTTCAACGGGCTTCATGTTTCGTTGGGGTACAGACTTAGGCGGTAACTTTGGTGCAGCTAACATCACCACAGAAAACCCATTCAAACCGGGCATGATCGGCGCATCAAACGCTGGTTGGTTTACCTATGCAGGCCTCGAAGGTCGCTACCGATTCAACGACCTGACTATCGAAGGCGATCGCTCAGGTGTTGATGAGTACGCTAATAAAAACAACGAAGATCCAGCGATCTACGATGTGACTTTAGAGAACATTCAAGCAACTGCTGTATTGGGTGTCGCTTGGTATAACCGATACGTTGGTGCCTCTTTCGCGCTAACCGCAAAAACACCGGATTACGAAGAAGCGAAAGAGTCAGTGTACACCACTGGCGGTATCACAATGTTTGCTTTCTTCTAGCCACCAGTAAGGGCTTTCGTCCTTTACTTTTCAAGTTTAATAAAGGCAATCATCTTCACAGGTGGTTGCCTTTATTTTTAAAGGTCTCGTTACCATTTGACCCTATTTTATGTACCGTTTTTGTAATAAAATAAACGGTATAAATTCCTCTACGAGAATAGCTCATGTCTACAACTGGTCGCATTCACTCATTCGAATCTTGTGGTACTGTCGATGGCCCTGGTATCCGCTTTATTGTGTTTCTTCAAGGCTGCTTAATGCGTTGTATGTACTGTCATAACCGTGATACATGGGATCTTCATGACGGAAAGGAAGTAACGGTCGAAGAGATCATCAACGAAGCAAAATCATACCGTCATTTCATGAAAGCATCGGGCGGTGGTATCACCTGTTCTGGTGGTGAAGCGATGCTACAACCTGAGTTTGTTCGTGATTTTTTCCGCGCAGCTCAAGCTGAAGGCATCCACACTTGTCTTGATACTAATGGCTACATTCGTAAGCACACTGAAGTGGTTGATGAAGTCCTAGAAGCCTCTGATCTAGTTATGTTGGATCTTAAGCACATGCGAGATGAGATTCACCACGATTTCATTGGTGTATCAAACAGACGTACTCTGGATTTCGCACGCTACTTACACAAAATCGGTAAGAAAACGTGGATTCGTTATGTGATTGTCCCTGGCTACACGGACACACCTGAAGATGCTCATCTGCTAGGCGAATTCATCAAAGACATGGATAACATCGAGAAAGTAGAACTGCTTCCATACCATAAGCTTGGTGCACATAAGTGGGAAGCACTTGGTTTTGACTACCCTCTTGAAGGTACAAACCCGCCAAGCAAAGAGAAAATGGATGAGATTGTTGCTGTTCTTAGCCAGTATCATTCAAACGTAAAATACTAATACTGCAGACGATGCTCAACCTCTATTTTAAACGCCTCAATTTCGATTGGGGCGTTTTCTTTTCTAGCGCTAACTATCCTTTCACTTTTCTTTACAACTTTTGTTTATCAATTAAAAAAATCATATTAAATCCGTGTTGAGATCATGTTTCCACGCGTAGGAATGCTGTTACTCTTACTGCAACAAAAGAATATAACATTTAGTTTTTTAGTGAGGCTCATCCCATGGAAATGACCAATGCTCAGCGTCTAATTCTATCAAATCAATACTACCTAATGTCTCAAATGAACCCTGAGAACTCGGCGAAATACCAGCGTCTACAAACGATTGTAGAACGTGGTTACGAACTCCAAATGCGTGAACTTAACAAAGAGTTTGGTTGTTTGACTGAAGCAGAATGTCGCGAAATTATCGACATCATGGAGATGTACCATGCAATGCAAGAGTCGAACAAAATGCTTGCAGAACAAGAGCGTGCTGAAGTAGACCAACGTCGCCTGCAGTTCTTAGGTTTTGATATCGCTTCTGAAGCGCAGATCGTACACTACGTGCGTTTCCTTGTTGATTCTGAAGGTCTTTACCCTCAATTCGACAAAGCCGATCACCACTTCAATAGCCAGATGCCAATGCTAGAGAAGTACCGTCGCATGCTAACAACATGGCGCAACTGCCCTCGTCAGTACCACCTATGTGCGACAGAGCTATCTCAAATCTTTAGCGCTTAATTCGTTAATAGATCAGCGATAACTTTTAAAAAGTTTCAAGAAAAAGGGTTACTCATCATGAGTAACCCTTTTTTTAATGTTCGCACACAAAGAGAAAAACCAAAGCAACTAGAAAACGTAAGCAACACCAACGTTCGCGGCCATGTTGATACCACTTTCAAGTATTGGGCTATTCTCTATATCACCTTCAAGGTTGGTATAACGAACGCCACCAGTTACTCGAACATTTGGCGTAACATGCAGATAGCCACTATTTTGAACCCATTATTCTTCACTACATCTACCTATTTATTGAGCAATTTTTGATAACTTAGCGCATTATATGGTACTCCATTCCAAAAATCAATAGAGCCCAGTTATACATCTAATGCACATAAATCCATTGTGAGTATTGTTAAGCGACCTAAAATCTCAAAACAAACGGCCAGATCCCCTCGAATGTAAAATAATTTGATTCTACGCGCCTCAAGTTACCTATTGCGCTCGCCACGTTTTTCACACGCAAAATTGTAAATAAATACATAATTGTTAAGCAAAATTGTGGAAGCGGGTCTAACCTTAAAATGTAGGGAGAGCCTATTTTTCAATCGCTCGTCAGTTTTGACTGGTTAACAAGGGGAATGTGACTATGAGTATCTTTGACCACTATCAATCACGTTATGAAGCAGCCAAGGAAGAAGAGCTGACATTGCAGGAGTTCTTAGGGCTGTGTAAAGACGATAAAAGTGCTTACGCTAATGCTGCCGAGCGCTTATTACTAGCCATTGGCGAACCAGAGGTTATTGACACTGCTCAAGACCCTCAACTGAGTCGTATTTTCTCGAACCGTGTCATCTCACGCTACAGCGAATTTAAAGATTTCTACGGTATGGAAGATGCGATTGAACAGATTGTTTCTTACTTAAAACATGCTGCGCAAGGTTTAGAAGAACGTAAACAAATCCTTTACCTACTTGGCCCTGTGGGCGGTGGTAAATCTTCTCTCGCTGAAAAACTCAAAGCCCTGATGCAGAAACTACCAATCTATGTATTGTCTGCTGACGGTGAACGAAGCCCAGTAAACGATCACCCATTCTGTCTATTCGACGTTAACGAAGACGGCGACTTATTGAAGAATGAATATGGCATTGAGAAACGCTATCTTCGCTCAATTATGTCTCCGTGGGCAGCGAAACGTCTGCACGATTTTGGCGGTGATATTTCCAAATTCAAAGTCATCAAACTGCGCCCTTCTATTCTCGATCAAGTTGCGATCGCGAAAACGGAGCCAGGTGATGAAAACAACCAAGATATCTCGTCTCTGGTTGGTAAAGTTGATATTCGTAAACTTGAACACTTCTCTCAAGATGATCCTGATGCCTACAGCTACTCTGGTGCGCTTTGTAAAGCCAACCAAGGTGTGATGGAATTCGTGGAGATGTTCAAAGCGCCAATCAAAGTATTACACCCTCTACTTACGGCAACACAAGAAGGTAACTTCAACGGTACCGAAGGGCTTTCTGCACTGCCATTTGACGGTATGATTCTCGCTCACTCGAACGAATCTGAGTGGCAGACCTTCCGTAACAACAAAAACAACGAAGCATTCCTCGACCGTGTGTACATTGTAAAAGTCCCTTACTGTCTGCGTGTGTCTGAAGAAGTTAAGATCTACAAGAAACTGCTTGAGCACAGTGAGCTATCCCAAGCGCCTTGCTCACCAAGCACACTCGATCTGCTATCGCAATTCAGCATTCTTTCGAGACTAAAAGAGCCTGAAAACTCATCTCTATTCTCTAAGATGCGTGTTTACGATGGTGAGACTCTAAAAGACACCGATCCAAAAGCGAAGAGCTACCAAGAGTACCGAGATTATGCTGGCGTTGACGAAGGCATGTCTGGGCTATCAACGCGTTTCGCCTTTAAGATCCTGTCTCGTGTGTTTAACTTCGACCAAGCCGAAGTGGCCGCGAACCCAGTGCACCTGTTCTACGTTATTGAGCAGCAAATCGAACGGGAGCAGTTCCCTCAAGAGACCGCCGAGAAGTACCTAGAGTTCTTGAAAGGATACCTAGTGCCACGCTACGTAGAGTTCATCGGTAAAGAAATTCAAACCGCTTATCTAGAGTCTTACTCTGAGTACGGTCAGAATATCTTCGACCGCTATGTCACCTACGCAGATTTCTGGATTCAAGACCAAGAGTACCGCGACCCAGAAACAGGCCAACTATTTGACCGTGCTTCTCTGAATGGAGAACTAGAGAAAATCGAGAAGACAGCCGGTATCAGTAACCCTAAAGACTTCCGAAATGAGATTGTGAACTTTGTGCTTCGTGCCAAAGCCAACAATAACGGTCAAAACCCAGTGTGGACGAGCTACGAGAAACTGCGCACTGTGATTGAGAAGAAAATGTTCTCTAACACAGAAGAGCTACTTCCTGTTATTTCGTTCAATGCTAAGACCTCAACGGATGATCAGAAAAAACATGACGACTTCGTTGCTCGTATGATGGAAAAAGGCTACACCGAGAAGCAAGTGAGACTGCTATCTGAGTGGTACCTAAGAGTTCGTAAATCCTCATAACTAAACGGTATTGAGCTGCTCAACTGAGCAGCTCGTATAAACCAATAACTTTTATACCTTAGTAAATCAATAACTCTTATACCCGAATAAAAAGTAGGATCGCGACATCAGCTGAGAGGGAGTTCTTATGGCACAATTTATCGATCGGAGGCTCAATGGCAAAAATAAGAGTGCTGTGAATAGACAGCGTTTCTTACGACGCCATAAAGAGCAAATCAAAGAATCTGTGGCCGATGCAGTTAACCGACGCTCAATCACCAATACAGAAACAGGTGAAGACGTCACTATTCCCCATAAAGACATCAAAGAGCCGAACTTTCACCAAGGTCAAGGCGGCGTAAGAGAGCGCGTTCACCCAGGTAATGATCAGTTCATCACTGGCGATAAAATCGAACGCCCTAAAGGTGGTGGTCAAGGTGGTGGCTCAGGCCAAGGCGACGCAAGCCCTGACGGCGAAGGCCAAGATGAATTTACCTTCCAAATTTCAAAAGATGAGTATCTTGATATTCTCTTTGAAGATTTAGCTCTACCTAATCTAGAGAAAAATCAGGTCAACAAAATCACCGAATGGAAAACTCACCGCTCTGGTTACCAAAGCGCGGGGATTCCATCCAACATCGCTATCGTTCGTTCACTACAGCAATCTCTGGCTCGTAGAACCGCGATGACAGCAGGTAAAAAGCGCGAGCTTAACCTACTGATGGAACAGCTTGACCAAGTTAAAATGACGGAGCCGGCACAACCTTTTGAGGAAGGTCGCCTCAAAGAAGAGATTGCCGAGTTACGTAAAAAGATTGAAAGCGTGCCGTTCATTGACACCTTCGACTTACGTTTTAAAAACTACGAGAAGCGCCCTATTCCATCTAGCCAAGCCGTGATGTTCTGTCTAATGGATGTATCGGGCTCTATGGATCAGGCCACAAAAGATATTGCGAAGCGCTTTTATGTTCTTCTGTATCTGTTCTTAAATCGCACCTACGAAAACGTCGATGTTGTGTTTATTCGTCACCATACTCAGGCTAAAGAGGTCGACGAACATGAGTTTTTCTACTCACAAGAAACGGGTGGCACCATTGTTTCGAGCGCACTGAAACTGATGAAGGAAATTGTCGCAGACCGCTACCCTGCTAATGAGTGGAACATCTATGCAGCACAAGCCTCTGATGGCGATAACTGGGCTGATGACTCTCCTCGTTGTAAAGAGTTACTGGTCAATACGCTTCTGCCAACTTGCCAATATTACTCTTACATCGAAATAACACGCCGCTCTCATCAAACGCTTTGGCACGAATACGAAAAACTCGAGAGTAGCTTTGACAACTTCGCCATGAAAAACATTAAAACGGTGGATGATATTTTTCCTGTGTTTAGAGAACTGTTCCAGAAAGAGACAGCGTAAGGGAGTTTGCCATGACAGCGAAATCAAACGTTGCAGAGAAAGACAAAGCTGCAAAGAAGAAAAACGACAAGATGCTGCCTGATGGTCCAGATTGGACATTCAACCTCTTGGAGAAATACCACGTAGAAATTAAGCGTGTGGCGCAGCATTACCGTTTAGACACTTACCCAAACCAGATTGAAGTGATTACTTCAGAACAGATGATGGATGCCTACTCGAGCATTGGTATGCCGATAAATTACAACCACTGGTCTTTTGGTAAGAAATTCATTCAAACCGAGCAAAACTACAAGCATGGCCAAATGGGCTTGGCATACGAAATCGTAATCAACTCCGATCCGTGTATCGCTTACCTGATGGAAGAGAACACGGTCACAATGCAGGCGCTGGTAATGGCTCACGCTTGTTATGGCCACAACTCTTTCTTTAAAGGCAACTACCTGTTCCAAACATGGACCGATGCCAGTTCCATCATCGATTACTTGTTGTTTGCTAAGAAGTACATCAGTGGTTGTGAAGAGAAATATGGTGTTGCTGAAGTCGAGCAGCTCCTTGATTCTTGTCACGCACTGATGAATTACGGCGTAGACCGATACAAACGCCCTGAGAAGATTTCCATTGCAGAAGAGACAGCAAGACAAGAAGAACGCGAAGCTTATCTGCAATCTCAAGTGAATGAGCTATGGCGAACCGTTCCTCAAAATAAAAGTAAGGAAGAAGAGACCAAGATCCGCTTTCCTAGCGAGCCTCAAGAAAACATTCTCTACTTTATCGAGAAGAACGCACCACTGCTTGAACCTTGGCAACGAGAGTGTGTTCGCATCGTTCGCAAAGTGAGCCAATACTTCTACCCTCAAAAACAAACTCAAGTGATGAACGAAGGCTGGGCAACCTTCTGGCATTACACCATTCTTAACCACCTTTACGACGAAGGCTTGGTGAGTGATAAGTTCATCTTAGAATTCCTACACAGCCATACCAGTGTCGTCGCACAACCTGCCTACAACAGTCCTTATTTCAGCGGTATAAACCCTTATGCGCTTGGCTTTGCGATGTTTAGAGACATCCGACGCATCTGTGAAGAGCCAACCGATGAAGATAGAGAGTGGTTCCCTGAGTTAGCCGGAAGTGATTGGTTAGAAGCGGTGCACTTTGCGATGCACAACTTCAAAGATGAAAGTTTCATCAGCCAATACCTTTCTCCAAAAATCATTCGAGACTTTAAGCTGTTCTCTGTACTCGACGACGACCGTAAAAATACCATTGAGGTGAGTGCTATTCATGATGATCCGGGCTATCGCCTGATTCGTGAGAAGCTTGCGGCGCAATACAACCTAAGTAACCTTGAACCAAACATTCAGGTGTTTAATGTCGATGTTCGTGGTGACCGCTCAATGACACTGCAATATGTGCCTCACGACCGCATCCCGCTTGATAAAGGCTACGACGAAGTGATGAAGCATCTCTATCGCTTGTGGGGCTTTGATGTGATTTTGGAAGAGCTCAAAGACACGGGTCATCGAGAAATCCTGACGACTTGTCCGAAACGCAATGACTATGGAGCCAAGATTTAATACCCATCATAGTAAGTAGATTATGGGTATAAAACTCCGCTCCCCCTACAACATAGTGGTCACCCGCTCGGAAGTGGAGCAATAAAAAAGCGCATAAGTCTGATGACTTATGCGCTTTCTTTTTAAGGCTCGAACTAAATAAGCTTAAACAATCGGCTTTTGACCGCGTTCAATCAGCTTCATCAGCACGCTGTCTGCAGATTTACCTGCCACGCCAGCTAGCTTGTCTGACAGCTTTTTCTTCTGTACATAGTGAATCGCTAGAACCGTCTTGTCTTTGCATGCTTCAACAACTAAGTCATCAGAAGTACGGATCTCATCCACCAGCCCAAGTTCATGTGCTTGTGTACCAAACCAGTGCTCACCCGTTGCAACCTTATCAAGGTCTAGCGCTGGACGATGGTCACGAATGAAGTCTTTGAATAAGCCGTGTGTCTCTTCTAGCTCTTCTTTGAACTTCTCACGTGCTTTATCGCTGTTCTCACCAAACATAGTCAGTGTGCGCTTGTACTCACCCGCAGTTAGCTGTTCAAACTCAATGTCGTGCTTTTTAAGCAGTTTATTGAAGTTTGGTAGTTGAGCAATCACGCCAATAGAACCAACGATAGCAAAAGGTGCTGATACGATTTTGTCTGCGATACATGCCATCATGTAACCACCGCTTGCTGCTACTTTGTCTACCGAGATAATCAAAGGCAGGCCAGCCGCTTTGATACGATCAAGTTGAGAAGACGCCAGACCATAGCCATGAACCATGCCACCGCCAGATTCAAGCTTAAGTAAGACTTCATCGCCTTCACGAGCCACAGCCAGAACCGCCGTTACCTCTTCACGCAATGAAGCCACTTCTTTCGCATCAATGCTGCCGTTAAAATCAAGAACGAATAGATGTGGTTCACGCTTGCTATCAAGCTCACCCTCTTTCGCTGCTTTCTTCACTTCTTTACCGCGTGATTTTACTTTCTCTTTTTCCGCTTTCTTTTCTGCTTTATCACGGGCTTTGATGAAAGCATCATCATGTAGATGGTGCTCTAATTGTTCAATCGTCTGTTTATGGTGTTCAGATAGGTTCGTGATTTCCAGCTCACCTTTAATCGCGCTTGATTTTCCACCCACAGATTTAGCAATGACTAAAATTGCAATGATGGCGATTACAACGGTCGCAATCTTGGCTAAAAACAAGCCGTAGTCCAACAAAAATTCCAATGTCATATCCCCTATTGTATGAATTAGTGTATTGTAACCATCTTGTCACGATTACCAAGAATTTCTCATCATTCCTGCGGTTATCTGTGTGATTAAACATCAATGGAATGACGAACATAATAAAAGAAAGAAGGATAAGCACAGTGGATTACCCAATCTCTACAGATGCCCTCAAAGATAAAGTAATTTTGGTTACAGGTGCCGGTGCTGGCATTGGTCGCCAAGCTGCACTAAGCTTCGCTCAACATGGCGCAACTGTCATTCTGTTAGGCCGCAATGTTAAAAACCTAGAATTCATTTACGATGAAATCGAAAGCGCTGGTTACCCGCAGCCTGCAATTATCCCATTGGATTTAAAAGGTGCGACAAAGCAGAACTACGTTGATATGGCTGAAACCATTCAATCACAGTTCGGTCGTTTAGACGGCCTACTTCATAATGCTGGCGTTCTTGGCACTCTGAGCCCGTTTGAGCAGATTGATGAAGAAACCTTTGATGATGTTATGCAGATCAATGTGAAGTCTGAGTTCTTGATGACTCAAGCTCTGCTACCTGCACTTAAAAAAGCAGAAGCAGGTCGTATCGTATTTACCTCTTCAACGGTTGGTCACTCTGGCCGTGCATTCTGGGGCACTTACGCAATTTCTAAGTTTGCTACCGAAGGTATGATGCAGATCCTAGCGGACGAGCTTGAAGACACGAACATCCGTGTTAACGCAATCAATCCAGGCGGCACTCAAACACGTATGCGTGCAAAAGCGTACCCAGGAGAAGATGCGAATAAGCTAAAAACGCCACTCGACATCATCCCACTGTACCTACACTTAATGAACCCAAGTGTGACAGACATTAATGGCCAATGTATCGATGCTCAACCTAAGTAACTTGATATCATTGACCAATAGTAAAAAGTCGCTTCCATAGCGGCTTTTTTTGTATCTAAATCAATCAACTAACACTGATACCAATCGTAGTAAATAACTGGTCATCCTAGCTTGTTAAAACACTCGATAACGGCGTTAGAAATTTTGATTGTAGAATAACTACTTATCGAAAATTTCTGCCTTGTTCTCAAGCATTTTTCCTGCGCTATTTATGATCACTTACTTACTGTGATTGGTATTATTCCCCTAATTTTCGTCATTTTGCTTTGCATCTTTTCCATTGTTAAATATACTGTATAAATATACAGGTATTTAATTATGCATGAACTAATAAAAAACTTACAAGACCGCCAGCTAATCTGGAAAGGGTTACAATCAACAACGCAAGGAAGCACCACTTCAACAGGCTATCCTCAACTGGATAAACAGCTTGATGGCGGCTTCCCGACGCACGGCGTTATTGAAGTTGAATCACAACAAGGGATCGGCGAGCTTCGCCTACTGACGCCCTATTTATCTCAACAAAACTCGCAAAAACTGGCCATATTCATTAACCCGCCAGGGAAGATCTGTGCTGAGTTTTTTAACAGCCAAGGCATTGAATTAGAAAACATTCTCGTTATCCAGCCTCAACGCGATCTCGATGCGTTGTGGGCAGCTGAGCAGTGCCTCAAAAGCGGCGCTTGTCACTCTGTATTGCTATGGGGAGCCGATCTAGAAATACACCAAACAAAGCGCCTACAAGCAGCCAGTGAAACCGGTAAGTGCCTGCAGTTTCACTTTAAAGCCACCAGCCATAATCAATTATCCCTGCCCGTTTCCTTAAGCATGAAACTCTCTTCTCACGCGCAGGGATTAAAGGTTGAAGTGACTAAGAGAAAAGGCAGCTGGTCGTATGGCAGCTTTATTCTAGACATGACACACTACTGGCCGTTACTCACAGAGAAAGTCGTTTATGAAGACAATTCAGACCGCGCTTTGTCTGGTAACACTGTGCTGGCTTTTCCTATTGCGAAGCAAGGCTAACGTATGTTGTGGCTTTATCTGCACTTTCCATCTCTGCAGTTGGATACCTTGTTTAACTCTAATGAATTGGGTTCGAGCGAAGACTCACGCGAACAACCCATTATCATCGTGGATGAAAAAGATCACCGAGTACTGCAAGCAAACCCAGTTGCGTTGCAATCGGGAATTTCACTTGGTACGGGCTTAGGATCTGCGGCGGCGCTGTGTCACAACTTACACGTCCACCCTTACAGTATTGAACTGGAGAAAAGTAAGCTCAAAGAGATCGCTCAATGGGCGTATTTGGTCACTTCCGACATGGCGTTATTGCCACCTAATGGTTTGTTGATTAAAGCCTCTAACATGCTGTCACTTTACGACGGGCTAGATAACTACTGGCATGAGCTCAAAAGCCACTTAGAAACGCTCAATATCCAGTTCAGCTTCGCTACGGGTTATTCGCCGCTTTCTGCGATCCTTTTGGGTAAGCAAGCGATCAACCAAGCAACAAACAATATTGAGCAGATGAAAACTTGGGTCAATCAACAAGCATTGAATTCCAGTGAGCTACCGACCAAGCAAGTTGAACGCCTGAACCGTGTCGGTATCAACATCGTTGAAGATCTATTAAAGCTGCCTTTGCAAGAGGTCGCACGCCGCTTTGATATCGACTTGGTCAATTATGTCGGTCGCCTAAACGGCCAGTTCAAGCACCCAATTGATTTCTATCACCCACCAGAGAATTTCCAGCAATATTTGGAGCTGTTGTTTGATATTGAAAACATCCTATTTATCGAAAAGCCGTTGCTGAAATTACTGAATCAACTCGAGTGTTTTTTGAAGCTACGTGACAGAGTCGCGTTTGAGCTAACACTGACTCTGCACCTTAGAGATAAAGACGATCACCCGGTCTCTTTTTATTCGGCACAAGGTGATTACCTTGCAGAAAAATGGGCGAACCTTACTCATCTCACCTTAGAGTCACTCAAGCTCACAGCACCGGTTCAAGGGCTGACCCTCAGCTTGGTTCGTCATGGAGAACCCCAAATGGCCTACCATGATCTTTTTGATGGTAATACCGGAACACTTGCCGCGTTAGATTTGCTCTCATTACTGCAAGCAAAGCTTGGGCAGGCCTGTATTAAAACACCGAAAATACAGCACGACCCAAGGCCAGAAAAGGCCAATCAGTATTCGCTCCCAACACTGAGTAAATCTGTGGCAAAAAGGCAAACGCCCCCAGAGAGCGAGCAACAAACCATAGCTCTTAGCGTCGATCAACAACGACTCCGGCCCAGTATTTTACTGCCAGAGCCCGAAGCCTTAACCGAAAGCGTCACCTTGTCTCAAGGCCCTGAACGTATTGTGTCTGGCTGGTGGGACGGAGAGAAGATCATTCGTGACTACTTTATTGCTCACAGTGAAAACGGTCGGTGGTTATGGGTCTTTAGAACGCCAGATAAGCAGTGGTTTTTGCACGGCTTATTTAGCTAGTCTGTTCTACTGATTCAATTTCAGCGTCCCTTTTCAATCATGTTCACTCGCAATGGTTAAGTGAGATTACGTTATGTCTCAGCAATACTCAGAGCTATTTTGCCAAAGCAATTACTCCTTCCTTAAGGGAGCCTCACACGCAGAGGAGCTTGTTTTACAGGCCGATTTCTTGCGTTACAAAGCACTCGCGGTTACTGATGAGTGCTCAGTCGCGGGCATCGTTAAGGTTCACTCTGCGATCAAGCAACATAAACTGTCGCTCAAGCAAATTGTCGGGAGCATGTTTTGGCTAAATGAAGAGTGCCAAGTGGTCTTGATATGCCCAAACAGACAAGCCTACGCCGAGCTGTGCCGTATTATTACCAACGCGAGACGTCGTAGCAGCAAGGGACATTATCAGCTCTCTGAGTGGGACATCATGTCAGCTAAGCACTGCTTTATTCTTTGGCTTCCTCAACAGAAAAATGAAGACGCACACTGGGGGCAATGGCTCTCCCAGCATCATTCAGGTCGGTTGTGGATTGGCTTACAAAGACACCTAAAGCAAACCGACCAGCAGTACACAGATTACTGCGTTGAGCTGTCACAACATCACCAACTGCCGATTACAGCTTGTGGTGGTGTGTTGATGCACAATGCGAATCGCTTACCCTTGCAGCACTCACTCACTGCGATAAAGTACCAAAAGCCCATTACCGAAGTGGGCAGTCACTTACTCGCTAATGCCGAGCGCTGTTTACGGAGTATCAATAAGCTCTCTCATATCTTCAAAGCGGAGTGGCTAGAAGAGAGCAACCGTATCGCTGAGCTGTGTGAGTTTGATTTAGATAGCTTACGCTACGAATATCCCAGTGAGCTGATTCCTCAAGGTGAGACGCCCATGAGTTATCTGCGCATGTTGGTCGAAAAAGGAAAACAGACTCGCTTCCCACAAGGTGTACCTAACGACATCCAACAAATCATAGATAAAGAATTGGGATTAATTGACGAGCTTGACTACCCTTTCTTTTTTCTCACCATTCATGACATCGTGATGTTTGCCAAAAGCCAAGGCATTCTTTACCAAGGTCGAGGTTCAGCGGCCAATTCCGTGGTCTGTTACTGCTTAGAAATCACCTCTGTCGACCCAAGACAGATCTCGGTGCTGTTTGAGCGTTTCATCAGTAAAGAGCGCGATGAGCCGCCTGATATTGATGTCGATTTTGAACACGAACGTCGTGAAGAAGTCATCCAATACATCTATAAAAAATACGGTAGAGAACGGGCTGCACTTGCTGCAACAGTCATCTCTTATCGCTTCAAAAGTGCGGTGAGAGATGTGGGGAAAGCATTAGGGCTACAAGAAACTCAGCTCGACTACTTCATCAAGAACACCAATCGCAGGGACAAAAGCTTAGGTTGGCAGGCTCAGCTCACTCAATTAGGGCTACAACCTGATTCTTTGAAGGGGCAGCAGTTTATCCACTTGGTGAATGAGATTATCGGCTTCCCACGTCACTTATCTCAACATGTCGGTGGCTTTGTCATATCCTCAGGGCCTTTGTATGAGCTGGTTCCCGTCGAAAATGCAGCGATGCACGATCGAACCATTATCCAATGGGATAAGGATGATCTAGAAACCTTAGGCTTGCTGAAAGTTGATGTGCTCGCGTTGGGTATGCTCTCTGCGATTCGTAAATGTTTCGACCTGATCAAACGTATTCACGGGCGATCACTGACCATTGCTGAGATCACTCGCCTTAAGGACGATCCTCAGGTTTACGGCATGATTCAGCGAGCAGACACAGTCGGGATATTCCAAATTGAGTCACGCGCACAAATGAGCATGCTGCCAAGGCTTAAACCGAAGACTTATTACGACTTGGTGATTCAAATCGCTATCGTACGCCCAGGCCCTATTCAGGGTGATATGGTGCATCCGTTTCTCAAGCGTCGAGATGGCATTGAGCCAATCAGTTATCCATCTAAAGACGTGGAATCAGTACTGTCGCGCACCTTAGGTGTACCGATATTCCAAGAGCAAGTGATCAAACTCGCGATGGTCGCTGCAGGGTTCACAGGCGGAGAAGCAGATCAACTCAGACGGGCAATGGCCGCTTGGAAGAAAAATGGCAACGTCTTTAAGTTTAAAAACAAACTCATCGAAGGAATGCAAAAGCGCGGCTATGAGACAGAGTTTGCTGAGCAGATCTTTAAACAGATATGCGGCTTTGGCGAGTACGGTTTTCCTGAAAGCCACTCCGCTTCGTTTGCGGTGTTAGCGTATTGCTCCGCTTGGTTGAAATGCTACTACCCAGAGTGCTTCTACGCTTCTCTGTTGAATAGCCAACCGATGGGGTTTTATAGCCCTTCACAGTTGGTACAAGACGCACAACGACACAATGTGGTGATACTTCCGGTATGTGTGAACGCTTCTCAAAACGACCACACGGTTGCCCCTCATCAGAATGGTCTAGCGATTCGCTTAGGGCTGCGACAAATCAAAGGATTCAGCGAGCATGGAATTCAAAGCGTGCTCGCCAATCGCCCACAATCCGGTTATCGCCACCCTAGTCAGGTCAAACAGTTATCGATGAATAAGAAAGATATCGAGCTACTGGCATCAGCCAATGCGCTACATAACGTTTCTGGTGACCGCTTCCAGACTCGCTGGGCGATCATGGACTCGGCGTCGGATTTACCTCTGTTTAGCCAAGCCTATGACGATGCTGAGGCAGGGCATGACGAACATGTACTGCACAAGCCCAACGAGATGCAAGATCTACTCGAAGACTTCACCAGTGTCGGAATTTCATTGAACAAGCACCCCATCACTTTGCTCGAAGAAGCGGGACGACTAGGTCGATTCACACACATGAAAGATTTAATACAGCAAAGACACAAATCTATGGTCACCGTTGTCGGATTAGTCACAGGAAAACAATCTCCCGGCACCGCGGCAGGTGTCACCTTTGTCACGCTAGAAGATAGCTCTGGTAATATTAATGTCGTGGTATGGGGAGCAACCGCACGCGCTCAACAGCAAGCTTATCTCACAGCCAAGGCGTTAAAAGTACAAGGGATATTAGAAAAAGAAGGTGAAGTCGTGCATGTTATCGCGGGAAAACTTATCGATATTACCGATGAAATTGTTAGCTTGAAAACCAAATCTCGGGATTTTCATTAGCGAAGTACCAACTGGTCTCAACCGGTCATTGGCTAAAGAAACGAGAGAAAGAAAAACGAAAAAGGGAAGCATCCGCTTCCCTTCAATTCCAGTTGTTGAGTTATGACTCAACTTCAGCTTCCGTACGTCTTTTCTTAAATTCCCTATACAGTAATAAGCTCAAAGTCATGACGACTTTAGACGTTAACCATATCATTAAGAGGAACTACCTTAGATTGTGTGTGAAAAGTTACGCTAGTAGTTGAGCATATTTCGTTAAGAAAAATATGCTGCGTGAATATTAGCAAGCGCTTTCTATAAGGTCACTCAAAACAAACCGTACAGCAGCATTAATTATAAAATCTGACGCATTCGCTCTTGAGTCACTTCAACCAAGAGGTCTGGCTGGAACTTAGAAATAAAGCGGTTACACCCTACTTTCTCAACCATAGCTTCATTAAAACTTCCACTTAATGAAGTATTTAGCGTGATGAATAGGTCATGCATTCTTGGGTCAGTACGTACTTCGTGTGTCAGCTTGTAGCCGTCCATTTCAGGCATTTCAGCATCGGTGATCATCAACAATATTTCTTGATTGATGTCTTTGCCTTCATCACACCAGCCCTTAAGTAAGGTCAGTGCTTCTAAGCCATCACAACACTCAATAATGTTCAAACCCAACTGCGACAAGGTGCCTTTGATCTGGTTACGCGCTGTTGAAGAGTCATCAACGATAAGCACATTGCGTCCTATCATCTCCTGAGCTAATTGTTCATCTAAAACGCCTTCAGAGATCGAGACATCGTAATCAATGATCTCAGCCAACACTTTCTCAACATCGATGATCTCGACGATCTTGTGCTGCTCTTCTTCTTGAATATGCGTAATAGCGGTTAGGTAGTTTGCACGGCCTGTTGTCTTTGGCGGCGGCTGGATTTCTGTCCATGTCGTGTTCACGATATTACGAACTTGCCCAACCAAGAAACCTTGTACGGTTCGGTTGTATTCCGTAATAATCAGGTTGCTCTCTTGAGACTCCGCACGAGATGGCGGAAAGCCAATGGCACTGCGTAAATCGATAACAGGCACCGATTCACCACGTAAAGACGCAACACCCGTAATATGATGATGAGAGCCCGGTAAGCGAGTGAGTACTGGCACTTTGAGGACTTCTTTCACTTTAAATACGTTAATCGCAAATAGTTGACGACTATTTAAGCTGAATAACAAGAGTTCCAGACGGTTTTCACCGACCAGTTTGGTTCTCTGATCAACCGAATTTAAAACGCCAGACATACAACACCTTAGTGACAAATAATAACTGTGGCTACAATAGCCTACTTCAATAGGTTAAAGCAAAGCGCCAATGCACAGAATGCTTAAACTAAGTACAACAAATGATGTTATACAAAGCTTAAGTACATGGAAAGGTTCAAGGTAAGGCTACAAGACGAGAAAAAGGGGTTAACCTTCAATAACTTTCATTAACAGTTGGCCATCGTATAAGGCCTGCTTGATGAGCGCAGCACCTGGCATGGTTGCCTGCTTATAAAAACGAGATTCCACCAGCTCTAAGTCTTTATGGTAAACCGATAGACTCTGCTCTTCGATACACTTTTGAATCGCCGGGTATAACACGCTCTTCGCCTGATTGATAACACCACCCACCAAGATTTTCTCTGGGTTGAACAGGTTAATCACAATCGCAATCGCAGAACCTAGATAACGGCCTAACTGTTCAATCACTTCGACAGCCAGCGGATCCCCATTAGCAGCGGCAGCACAGATCTGTTCAATAGTGACGTCTTCAACCACCGTTAGCGTTGATTCTTCACCATTTACCAATCGCTCTTTGACTTGCTCACGGATTGCCTGAGAACTCGCCACCGTTTCTAAACAGCCTCGATTACCACAGTGGCAAAGCTTGCCTTCCTTGTCGATCTGGATATGCCCCAACTCACCGATGTTACCGTGACGTCCTTGCAGAACGCGACCATCAAGAATGATCCCGGCACCTAAACCGTGGTGAATCGAGATAAGAACAGAGTTGTCGTTGTCTTGTGAGTTACCAAACAGCTTTTCTGCTAATGCCCACGCTCGGGTATCATTGGCAATAAAGACTGGCAAACCGGTTTCTTTGTAGATCTCCGGCCCCAACGCTAAGTTTTCAACGTTATAGTGCGGCATCTGCAACACAATACCTTGCTCTGAATTCACCAGACCTGGCAGTGTGATAGCGATACTCGTCACCCTGTCGAGTTGCTCGGCATAGGTTTGGAAGAACTCATCGATTTCATGGAGAAGACGCGCAAGCACATCGTCTTGATCACGTTCATGGATATCAATCTTGGTATCGATAAGCACGTCGCCGCCCAATTCATGGAGCGCGATCGTCAAGTATCCGCGACCAAGACGCATCGACAAAAATTGCCAACCTTCGTTATTGGTTTGCAGACCGACAGCAGGACGCCCACGAGTCGTGGCTTCTTGAACCGTCGTTTCGTGAATAAGGTGAGCTTCAATGAGTTCACGGGTAATTTTAGTAATACTCGCCGGAGCCAACTCACTTTGCTTGGACAGATCGATACGAGAAATAGGACCTTTAAGGTCAATTAGTTTATATACACGACCAGCATTGACCTGTTTGATATGATCAATATGGCCCGGTTGAGCCATGTACATTTTACGCTCCAGAAATCATCAACGAGGTAATTTTTTTACTTTGCGAAGTAATTGTGAAGTCACTTGGTATATCGCCGTGACCAGTATCACGTATATACATGAATCTTTGTGTATCGAGTCAAATAGTTCGAGGAAAATTAACACCCACATCGATAATTTGCGACTTAATTTTCAGAGTAAAACATTGCGTTTGAGCCCTGAATTCAATAATTAAAGGCAAATCAAGAAATATCCTCCTAGCTCCCAATAAATTATCAATTAATGCATATACTTAATTCAGTCTTTTAAAAGATTACTTGGCCTCACTCTAGGAGTATTCATGACAGCCGAATTAAGAAAAACGAAAATCGTCACAACGCTAGGCCCTTCTACTGATAAAGGTAACGTGCTTGAAGAGATCATCAAAGCCGGTGCCAATATAGTCCGTATGAACTTCTCTCACGGCACCAGCGACGACCATATACAACGCGCAGAAAAAGTCAGAGCAATAGCAAAAAGACACGGTACTCAAATCGCCATTCTCGGAGACTTACAAGGTCCCAAGATTCGTGTGTCGACATTCAAAGATGGCAAAATCCAACTTGCCGTAGGCGACCTGTTCACTCTCGATAGCAGCCTAGGTTTAGGTGAAGGCAATCAAGAAGCCGTTGGCCTTGATTACAAAGAACTGCCTAACGACGTATCCGCCGGCGATATACTGTTGCTTGACGATGGTCGTGTTCAACTCAAAGTAACCAAAGTGGAAGGCTGTCGCGTTCATACCGAAGTCATCATTGGCGGCCCACTCTCAAATAACAAAGGCATCAACAAAAAAGGGGGTGGCCTTTCCGCAGAAGCGCTAACAGAAAAAGACAAGCGCGACATCGTCACCGCCGCACAAATCAAAGTGGATTACCTAGCGGTGTCTTTCCCTCGTAATGGTGAAGACATGCACTATGCTCGTCAGCTTGCACGAGAAGCCGGCTTAGAAGCTCACCTCGTCGCAAAAGTGGAGCGAGCAGAGACAGTAGCTACAGTTGAGAACATGGATGACATCATAATGGCCTCAGATGTGGTCATGGTGGCTCGTGGTGACCTCGGAGTGGAAATTGGCGACCCTGAGTTAGTCGGAGTACAAAAACAGCTTATACGCCGTGCCAGAGCGCTTAACCGAACTGTCATCACCGCAACTCAGATGATGGAATCAATGATTTCTGCGCCAATGCCAACCCGTGCCGAAGTTATGGATGTTGCCAACGCCGTACTCGATGGCACCGATGCTGTGATGCTGTCTGGTGAAACTGCAGCTGGTGACTACCCAGTCGAGACCGTAAAATCGATGGCTGAAGTCTGTATTGGTGCGGAAAAAATGGCAGGCATTAATAACCAATCCAATTACCGTATTGACCGCACCTTTGTTACTGCCGAAGAAACCGTTTCGATGGCGACCATCTACTCTGCAAACCATATGGAAGGCATTAAAGGCGTTGTCACTCTCACCGAGTCAGGCCGCACCGCACTGATGATGTCTCGCCTGAGTGCCGACATGCCGATCTACGCGCTGTCTCGTAACGAAGGAACGCTTAATCGCTGTACCTTATACCGAGGTGTGACACCAATCTACTTCGAGACAGAAGCCGAAGACAGCTTTGACATTGCACTATCTACACTCACTTGCTTGAAAGAGAAAGGACACCTTAAGTTTGGTGACCTAGTGATCGTCACTCAAGGCGACATTATGGATGTAGCAGGGTCAACCAACTGTATGAGAATCTTGCCTGTCACCTAATATTTGACCTTAAGGCGAAACGATTCGCCTAATCTCAAAAACTTAAAAGGGTTATCGAACCAAGTTCAATAACCCTTTTTCATTTCAGAACACGACTCACTAAAATCTGCTTAAACAGCATAACGAGCTCACAGCATGCTAGCTCATCAACTTCGGGAATTAGTTACCCGCAGCAATGGTGGCTAACTGTGGCATATGCGAGTTGCGAGCGTTTTCCGTTGAGGTATAGCTCTCCACAAATCGGTAACCGGCTTCTAAACCCAATTCGTAATCATGCAGTAAATCATCTTTATGACTCATTAATGAGCTCGATTTAAGCGTTTGACTAGGTGCTATCTGAACCACAAACGCGTCGTCTGGTGGCGAATTCAAAAAATCCTGAGTCAATGAGTAGGTCTGATAATGCACCATCAGCATGTCAGCCAACCCTGAATCAAACTTATCTCCGATTAAATGACTTAAGCGATAAATATCATCTGCACCAAATAGCCAGCGACCACCGTTCAGCAGGTCTAAATGCCCACGGTCACGCTTCTGCTCTTTTGAGCGCATAATTTGTTGTTGGAAGAAAGAGGTCCAGTCGGTTTTCCACTGTTCCACTTTCTGTTGCCAATGGCCTTGAACACTGTCGAAAGATTCGCGGAACCACTCCAGTTCTTCTGCAGATATAGGTTTAGGCGCTTTGACTGAAGATCCCTTAACTGGTGCTTCAACCAAATGGGTATTACCTTCCTCCACCACTGGCTCAGTACGAATCACCACAATAGAACGAGCTTGTCTTCGCCACGCTTCCTGAACTGGGATACACGCCGATACACCACCGTCCACATAAGCACTGTCACCAATAAAGACTTCGTCATTGTACAAGCGAGGAATAGCACAGGTCGCAATCATCACCTTGTACCAATCTTCGCCCAATAATGGGAAGTAGTGGTCTCGTAAGTCTTTGGAATCCGTTACAGCCGCATAGAAGTGGCGATCGCCTAGCGTTTGTCGCCCTAAATCCAGATCGAGCTTATATGGGTAAGCCATGATTTGTTCTAGCGCCCATTCTAATCCTAGGTTCTTTCTGTGTCGTATATAGGAAAAGAGATTGAAGAACTCTGGTGAGGTTGTGAGGTCGAGAACAAAAGAACGTCCAAGGCCTTTATCACGGCACAGATAAGCACATAAGTTGAGAGCACCTGCTGAGGTACCAAAAAATTCGTCGAAGGGGTCAAAATTTGAGAGAAGAAAGGCATCCAGCACTCCAGAAGTAAAAATACTTCTCTGTCCGCCACCTTGAGCGACCAGTGCTGTTTTTCCAGCAATAAACTTAGCGTAATAATCCAAGTCTATTGCTGTATCAATATTGGTTATAATCCCACTATTCATTATTCATTATTCATTATTCATTATTCCCTGAGTATCAAAACTCAGCCTCGCAATAGATGGTATTAACTACCAATCGCAATAAAGCCAAATGAAAGAATGATCATGTAGATAAACACGGTAATTTGTAGGGCATTTTTCAGATTATGGTCCATAGACACCTCTGGCTTATTATTAATTTGTCGAGTCTCTATTTAAGTACTATCAGGTGTGTGAAGTATCTTCAAGAATCGTCGAAATTAGTCGCACAATATTGATGTAACCATCACAATTAGTAAGTGTATGGATAAGGATATACTCATGAATAACAAAGCAAATATGATGGCACTGATTACGCTTCTCTCCGTTTCAAGCGCGTATGCTTCGCCGGAGATCATCATTACACCTATGGTAGGTTATACCGGCGGTGGCAGTGTCGAAGACCAGGACGGTAAAACCTATGACATGAAAGGCTCTGAAAATTACACCTTTGCCATTGAAACGCCACTTGAAAAAGGACGCATCGGCTTCTTCTACTCCAATCAGAGCTCGGAATTAGAAACGCTTAACCTAAGCTCCTCCATCCAATACCTGCACCTTCAAAGCAGCATCTACTACCCTGCTTCGCCTGTGTTGTCGGGTTATCTAGGGCTAGGCCTGGGTGCTTCTTACGTCGATGTAGACTGGGCAAAAGATAAGTATGGATTCTCAACTTCTATCTTTGGTGGCTTAGAGTACAAATTTAGTGACCGACTAGCGTTGAACACACAAGTACGTTGGTTAGGCACGGTTGTCGACAACGATACCTCCGGTGTTTGTAATATCCCAAATAACGGGCAAGAGTGCATCATTCGCTTTGATACCGACTGGATGAACCAATTCCAAGCCAATGTCGGACTGAGTTTTACTTTCTAAGCGGCTCAATGAAGCAAAAATATAAGATCGGCCCAAACTAAAAAACCAGCTAAATGCTGGTTTTTTCATTATTAAAACGGTTTTAGTTCAGGTTAGAACTTATAGGTAACACCTAAAGCGCCGCCCACTTGCAACTCAACACCTTTATACATATCGAGTTCAGGGTGAACTTGAGCGTAAGCATTCCAACCTTCGTAGAAATTCACTTTCACGCCTAACGGCAAGCGTAAGCCAAAGTCGTCATTCCATTCAGCCCAAGCACCAGCACCGACGTACCAGCTCAACGGAGCTTCAGTCTCGAACTGACCACGCTTCAAAATGTAATCAAAGGCAGCGCCGTCATTGCCAATCGTAGCACGGTATTTCTGATCAAATTCCACAACGACACTCAGGTCTTGGTCAATGGCGAGTCCAACTTCCAAAGCTGGAGCTTCAGAAGCTTGAGCAAACGAGGCTCCGCTGCAGCACATAAGGCCGAACAAGTAACGATGTTTCATAATATTCTCAGACTGTACTTAAAAAACGGAAGTCTACTGGAATCTCAGCAAAAGGTGTCATCGCTGGGTAAAAGATAAAAGACACGAAAAATTTGGGAACGACCATCAAATGATCGAGTTGAATGATAAGTACCTGAGTTAATGGAGATTAAGCACAATAGATCTTTCATAGAGCAGAAAACAAAAAAGGAGGCCTTTCGGCCTCCTTTCAATTTATTGAATCAGAGAATTAACCGTTGTTACGGATCCACTCATCCATGTCTGTCTTAAGGTTGTCAGACTTAGTACCGAAGATAGCTTGTACGCCACCCGCTACTACTACAACACCTGCAGCGCCTAGTTTCTTCAGCTTGTCTTGGTCAACAAGAGCTGTATCAGCTACTGCAACACGTAGACGAGTAATACAAGCGTCAAGACCAGTGATGTTCGCTTTGCCACCGAATGCAGCAACTAGCTCACCAGCAAGTTCAGAACCAGTCGCAACTGACTCTTCTTCAGTCTCGTCTTCACGGCCTGGAGTTTTAAGGTCTAGAGCTTTAATCACAGTGCGGAATACGATGTAGTAAATTGCAGCGTAAGCAATACCACATACAACCATTAGGCCCATCTTAGACGCGTGGCCAGATAGAACTAGGAAGTCGATTAGACCGTGTGAGAAAGATGTACCGTGTACAAAACCTAGAGTGTTCGCAAGAACGTATGCAGAACCAGCTAGTAGAGCGTGGATTGCGTACAGTACTGGAGCAACGAATAGGAAAGAGAATTCGATTGGTTCAGTGATACCCGTTAGGAATGAAGTCAACGCAGCAGAAGCCATGATGCCCATTACTTTAGCGCGGTTTTCAGGCTTAGCTGAGTGTGCAATCGCGATTGCAGCAGCAGGTAGACCGAACATCTTGAACATGTAACCACCAGCTAGCTGACCGAAGCCATTGCCCGCTGCACGAGATGCGTCATCAGCAACTAAGTAACAAGTAAGAACACCGTTTTGAGTTTCGCCAGCAGCGTTTACACAAGTACCAGCTTCAAAGAAGAAAGGTACGTTCCAAACGTGGTGAAGACCAAATGGAATTAGAGAACGCTCAACGATACCGTAGATACCAAACGCCACTTGTGGGTTTTGGTGAGCAGCCCAATCAGAGAACGCAGAGATAGCGCCGCCAACTGGTGGCCATACTACAGATAGTAGGATTGCTAGACCAATCGCAGAGAAACCTGTGATGATTGGCACAGCACGCTTACCAGCGAAGAAGCCAAGGTACTCTGGTAGTTGAATACGGAAGAAACGGTTGAATGCCCAAGCAGCAACACCACCGACTAGGATACCACCTAGTACACCAGTATCGATTTTATCAACGCCCATTACACCAGCCATTACGCCAAGTGTAGCAGTCATGATGCCATAACCAACGATAGCAGCTAGACCCGCTACACCATCGTTGTTAGTAAAGCCAAGTGCAACACCTACTGCGAACAGTAGTGCCATTTGACCGAATACTGAACCACCAGCTTGTTCCATTAAGTTTGAAACGATTTCTGGAATGAAAGGAAGATCTGCTGCACCGACACCTAGCAAAATACCCGCAACTGGTAAAACTGATACTGGAAGCATCAGAGACTTACCAACTTTCTGCAGGCTAGCAAAAAGGTTCTTAAACATGTTTATGCTCCTGATAAAGATAAAATAATTATATTGGGTTCTAACGGCACACCCCCGTAGCCTATATGTTAGCACCCTGCGAAAATGTAACCATGTATTGCATTATATTTTCTGCCGCTAAATATATATTGATGGGGAACTAACTTTCTAGTCACTTACGAAATTTAGTTCCAAAACACGTCTTGGATCACATGTCAAATCTAGAAATGCAATGCTTTACAAGTGTTTAATGCATTGAAATATATAAGTATTTTTCAAGAGCCCTATTATTTTACTGGGTAAATAAAATAGGAGCGAATGTTATTTTTAGTAACAAAATTACAAATGTTATAATTAGCGCTCTCAAGTTCAACATAATTCGTAAACATTAAAAAAAAACGTATTTTTGGTGATAAAAAACACAAAAAGGGAGCTTTTGCTCCCTTTTATTTCTTTACTTAGATTTTTATCGCAAAAAAAGTTTTTGGTAATTTTTGGTCGTTTGTTCGGCAACCTCTTTCATCGACACACCTTTTAATTGCGCAATGTAGGCCGCCACTTCGACGACATATGCAGGCTGATTCTGCTTTCCACGATATGGAATGGGCGCCAAGTATGGAGAATCCGTCTCGATCAGCAACCTGTTTAGCGGTAGGTTTTTAACAACTTCTTTAAGTTCTGTAGCCTGCTTAAAGGTCACAATGCCTGAAATTGAGATATAGAAACCTAGTTCCATTGCTGCTTCTGCGAATGCTTGATCTTCGGTAAAGCAGTGAATCACACCGCCACACTTCTCAGCTCCGCCATCACGTAAAATAGCTAATGTGTCTTCACGTGCGTTACGAGTGTGAATGATCAAAGGTTTATTCAGCTCAACGGCTAACTCAACATGCTGCTTAAATCGTAGCTGTTGCAGCTCCGCCGTCTCTGGTTGGTAGTGATAATCTAAACCTGTCTCTCCAATCGCCACAACCTTAGGGTTGCTCGCGTATTCACGCATTGTCTCTAGGCTGAAATCACTTTCAACATCGAGAGGGTGAACGCCACAAGAGGCTTTAACGTTATCAAACGGCGAGATCATCTCGAGCATATTTTCAAACGAATCGAGTGTCACACCGACAGAAAGCAATTGGTCTACATTAGCAGCCTTCGCCTTGTTAACCACATCTTCTACGCTGGTGTGTAAATCTTGGTAATCCAGTTTGTCTAAATGACAGTGGGAATCTACGAACATGTTTCCTCGCAAGTGGCTATCAGCCAATTCATTATGAGTAGCTCCGTATTGAGCCCAGGGTGTTGCTTTAACTGCTCAATCAATGTCAGCAGTTTATTCGATGCTGCATAAGCACTTTGATAAGACATCGCCTCACACAGTGCTTTCGCACTCGGAGTGAAAGCCTGATTCGCCAAACCAAAATGCAGCTTCTGTACATCTGACAATAGATGCCAAAGCCAGCCAAGTTGAATCAAAGGGTCTTTGCTAAGCTCTGTAGAGAACTTTAGCATGTCAGGTTGAGTGCCTTTTATCACATTCACAAAGCCATCGAGCGCTTTTGTTGAAGCTTCAACGCCACCTTGCTCAAACATCGCTTTTGCTTTTAAAGGCGCGTTGTCATTGAGTGCTAAAATATACTGCGGTACCGCTTTGCCCACTTCACCATCTAACCACGCTGATGCTGTCTCTAACTGCGGACTAACCACATTGAATTGCTGACAACGGCTAATAATAGTCGGCATTAAGCGATTACTGTTACGAGTAGACAGAATGAAGATGCACTTGCTTGATGGCTCTTCCAGAGTTTTCAATAGTGCGTTGGAAGCCGATTCGTTCATTGCTTCAGCAGGGTTAAGCAAAATAACGCGCAAGCCACCTAACTGAGAAGACTCTTGAGCCCAGCGGTTACTGGCACGCACTTGATCAACCGTGATCGACTTACCTTCTTTCTCGGGTGAGATCACATGAAAATCAGGATGACTGCCCGACTTCATTAACTCACAGCTGTGGCAAAACCCGCACGACTCGCTTTCATAGTTCGTGCACATCAATGCGTCGGTAAGTTGGCTAATCAAAGCATCAACGCCGAGCCCTTCCGGTGCATTAACAATCACAGAGTTAGGAAAACGCTCCGCATCGAGACTTTTTTTCCACTCACTCCATACAGGTGTGAGCCAAGAATACACTTCAGCCATGACTACCTACTGTTTGTCGAGCCAAGCAGTTAGCGCGACTTTAATATCAGCGGCTACTTGCTCAATTTCTTGCTGCGCGTTAATCACAAGTACAGAATCATCTTGTTCTGCAATTTCTAGATAGCGCTCACGCGTGCGGTCGAAAAATGAGATGTCCATCTTTTCAATTCTATCAAGCTCACCACGGCCTCTAGCACGCTCTAGCCCTACTCTAGGGTCTAGGTCCAAATATAGCGTTAGATCGGGTTTAAAGCCGCCTAGCGTGGTTGCTTTCAGTGATTCCATAGTCGTGCGCGCGATCTGGCGACCACCACCTTGGTATGCCTGTGAAGACATATCATGACGATCACCCAATACCCATTGACCATTGGCGAGTGCCGGCTTGATGACGTTCTCGACTAATTGAACACGTGCTGCATACATCAACAGCAATTCAGTCATGTCTTGAAGCTTCTCGCCTTCGTGCTCTTCTTTAACCAATGAACGCATCTTTTCAGCTAAGACAGTACCACCCGGCTCGCGAGTATTAACAATATCTTCAACACCCGATGCTTTTAATGTCTCAACGATGGCATTGATTGCTGTGCTTTTGCCAGCGCCTTCAAGGCCTTCAACCACGATAAATTTCGACTGATTCATAATTATTTCTTTATCTGTTTTTTCTTAATTGCTTTAAGTAAGCTCGCACTGCACGGTTATGCTCAGTCAAACTCTTTGAAAATACGTGACCACCTGTTCCACTCGCAACGAAATACAAGTAGTTGCTCTTCTCTGGATTCAACGCCGCGTTGATAGACGCTTTGCCTGCCATAGCGATAGGTGTCGGTGGCAAGCCACTCATTGTATAGGTGTTGTAAGGCGTTGGCGTGCGTAAGTCTTTCTTACGGATGTTGCCATCGTAGCTGTCACCCATGCCATAGATAACCGTTGGGTCAGTTTGCAAACGCATACGCTTGTTTAGACGGTTAACAAACACAGAAGAAACACGCTCACGTTCTGACGCAACAGCGGTCTCTTTCTCAATGATAGATGCAAGAATTAACGCTTCGTATGGCGATTTAAGAGGCAGCTTATCCGCTCGATTTTCCCACTCTTCATTCACCACGCTCATTAGGTCTCGATGCGCGCGCTTCAACAAATCTAAATCAGTGGTGCCGTAGGTGTAGTGATACGTTTCTGCTAAGAAGAGACCTTCTAGCTTTTCGTTTTCAATACCCAACTTTTCAGCGATCTCTTTTTCAGAAACGCCATCCAATGTCTGTTGAATGAATTCGTTGTCTTTTAGCTGAACAAGCCATTCGTCAAAACGACTGCCTTCAACAAAGGTAATAGTAAACTGGTGTTCTTTCCCTTCTACAAGCACCTGTAGCGCTTGCTCTAAGGTTAAACCCGGTTCAAGCAGGAAAGTACCCGCTTTTACGTCTACAAGCTCAGGATGTAACTTACGGATTAATTTCTCGTAAGGAGAAGCCTCAAACAGCCCCTCGTTAATCAACTGGGCTAGAACGCGGTTAAAGCTGCTACCTGAAGCAACAGTCACGACTTGTGGTTTTTCTAATTGAATAACTTGTTTCAGGTTATCTTGCGCTTGGTTGTAAACATAAAAACCAGCAGCACCGGCTGCAATTAAGCACAAGATAATAAAAATAAATAACTTT
>NZ_JBFROI010000034.1:69783-95819 GCF_041471405.1 Vibrio sp. 10N.261.52.C11 | reverse complement strand
CGGGGGAATCCATGTAGCCGCATTAAGGTGTGAGCAGCGCTTGGCTATACTTGAGCGAAGCGAAAGCGCCAAGCGTTGCGAATCACTCTTAAATGCTTTGTTAACTGTGCGGTCAATGTGGCTTAAAGCAGAGTTGAGAGTTAAACGACTCAACAGGGTTGTGGTCACTGGTAGTTAGCTCAACACTACACTGTGACTTACTCAAAGCTTGTAGCACACCATCAAACTTCAAAATATACGATTCATCTTCTTTTGGAACAAAATCAGAAATGACCCCACACATAAGACTTCCGGAAGTAGCTGTTACCAAAAAGTGTGATTTATTCCCGGCAACAATTGGTAATGTTTTTGACTGTTCATTACCAAACATTGAAAATCCGCCGATTTCAATTGTATGCATCAGAGTTCTGTCACCTTCAATTTCCCACATGTCACATTTGCCTGCATTCTCTACATGCCAAAACCTAATCTGTATTCCAGCTAGCGACGCTCCATCCCCTTCCGCTTGAAGACTAAGTTGGGTCAAATTACCAGTATTTGTTGGTGATACATATTTATTTGCACAACCAGTTAAAAAGGCACCCAGAATAGGCACTAATAACACACTCTTTTTCATCCTTGATCTCTTTAAACAAAACTAACACTTCACACTTTTGCATATGAAAATGGGATGATAAAGCTCATAGTATTTGTTCGTGACTCAAAGCACAGTTAACAGCTATATTAGACAGAATAATTCTGCATTTTGTCCCCGAAACAATTCTGTCTAGTTTCCAAGACACACTACACTTAGTCTAATAACTCATTTAATAACATTATCTTACCTACTTATCTTCGTATCAAACATGACGAAAAGCAGAAATTTTCCATATAGTTTCTGCAAAATGCAGAAAACTCCCCAATATGTGAGTAAACCGCAGCTCGATAATGAATAGTCATATCTTTGAATATCGTGTTTTCAAACAAAAACGCCGACGTAATTGTCGGCGCTTAACTCTTGGTATTAATAGGTTAGAGGTAGTAACTACTTCGCCATGGTACTCAAAAACTCGGCTTCGAACTCTTCATCGGCTTCTCGGGTTAGACATTCCACCAGCCAATCGATGCTTTGATGGTCAAGCTTACTGTTCACCACGAAAGCTTGCTTTACGCCAGACTGACCCAGCTTGGCAGAGCCGTAGTTCTTGAATGATTTATTGCCGTGGTAATGGAGTGATTTGATCGCTTCTGCGTTAGGTTCTGGCAAGGCATCGAGGGTATTAGCAAGCTGAATCACCAACTCCATTGGGTTCTTAGAGGAAGATATTCGATACAGAAAACCGCCCTCTACTCTTTGGCGAACCCAATAATCAAAGCCGCTGCAATCCATCACCTTGTCACTGACCAGTGCGGCTTCGCTGTGATAGCCACACGGTTCAACCATCACTGGGGTATGTTTGAATTCTGGCTGACCTGATGCGGCATCGGTATGAGGCAAGATTAGTTCGCATGGTTTGCTGTCTTTGGCGGTGGGTGCGTTCCAGTGGATAGGCATGAAGACTTGTTCACGGCGCATCTCTTTGGTCACCACTAAGCGCGCTTGGCACTCCCCTTGTGCGCTGCGCACTTTCACCACAGGGTTAATAGTCGCGTGGTTGAAAGCATCTAGCCCAAACTCATCCAAGTTCAGTTCTGAAACGGTATCTGGGTGCATCGCAACAAAAGGCTCAGGGGTATGCTCACCTAAACCTGCCGCCAAGCCTGTGCGGCTCATGGTGTGCCATTGGTCTCGGATTCGGCCTGTGTTCATGATAAGTGGGAATTCAAGGCTGGTATCGGCAATCGGTTTGTCGTGCTCAACTGCAATAAACTGCGCTTTGCCTGATTCGGTAAAGAACTCACCATTGGTGAACATGCGCTGTTCGATGATCTCAGGTTGATACTCAAGTACTGGCCATTGCTGTGGAGTGAGTTCGCCATAGCCTTTTTCATCCAGTTGCGTGAGTCCAATTAAGCACAAGTCACGCGCTTTACCTGTTTCATTGCCGAGCGCTGTCATCTCGCAATACTCTTTGAAGATCTCACCTTCATGGCGGAACTCGAATTGCTCTTTGAATCCCATTTTTTGTGCGACTTCTTTTAGAATCCACCAATCGGGTTTGGCTTCCCCTGGGCTTGGTAACACGCGGCGCTGGCGTGAAATTCGGCGTTCAGAGTTAGTCACGGTGCCCGACTTTTCGCTCCACCCTTGCGCGGGTAGCACTACATCAGCCAAGCGAGTGGTTTCCGTATCGGCAATGCAGTCAGATACCACCACAAATGGGCACTTCTCTAATGCGGCTTTAATTTTTTCGCTGTCAGGCAGGCTCACAACTGGGTTGGTTGCCATGATCCACACGGCTTTGATTTTGCCTTCATTCATGGCATCAAACAGGTCAATCGCTTTTAAACCCGCATGTGTGGCTAAGCTGTCGGTTTGCCAGAACTCGCTGACGGTCTGGTGTGATTGCGGGTCACCAAATTCAAAGTGCGCCGCTAAGGTATTGGCTAAACCGCCCACTTCTCGCCCACCCATCGCGTTCGGCTGGCCCGTTACAGAAAATGGCCCCATGCCCGGTTTACCGATTTTCCCGGTGGCTAAATGGCAGTTAATAATGGCGTTTACCTTGTCGCACCCTTGTGTGGATTGGTTCACGCCTTGGGAGTAAATGGTCAGCACCTTCTCGTTCGATGCAAACAAACTGTAGAACTGTTTTAGCTGCTGCTCTGTTAACCCTGTCAGCTCAGGAACGCTTTTGTCGCCCCAGCCTGATTCGGTATAACCTGACTCTGTATAACGGTAGTGAGTCGCAGATCGAATCGATTCAGTAAAGCCTTGGGTGTGGTTTTCTATGTAGTCTGCATCTAGCTTGTCGTTATCATCGAGGTAACCCAATAAACCATTGAACAATGCGACGTCTGATCCTGATTCCAATGCCAAGTGAATGTCTGCGATTTCACAAGTGTCGGTATAACGCGGGTCTATGACGATGACTTTCAATGCAGGGTTGGCTTGTTTCGCGGCTCTTAATCTTTGGAAAAGTACCGGGTGACACCATGCTAGGTTAGAGCCTGTAATCACGACTAGATCGGCTTGCTCGAGATCTTCGTAGCATACCGGTACGGTGTCTGCGCCAAATGCACGCTTATGCCCGACCACAGTTGAAGCCATACATAGCCTAGAGTTACTGTCGATGTTGCCACTACCAATGAAGCCTTTCATCAGTTTATTGGCAACGTAATAGTCTTCGGTAAGCAGCTGACCAGACACATAGAACGCAACCGAATCGGCCCCAAATTCTTCGATGGTTTGATTAAATTTGTCTGCGACCAACTGAGTGGCACTGTTCCAATCCAGCTCTTGTTTTTGCTCATTCTGAATATAAGCAGGCTGTGTAAGACGACCCAAAGGCGTGACGGTGTCGCCGAGCGCGATCCCTTTAGTACATAGCTTTCCATAGTTTGATGGATGATCTTTATCACCACGTACTTCTAGTTTTCCTAGCGATGTCGGTCTCGCTTCTATTCCACACCCTACACCACAATAAGCACAGGTCGATTTTATCCAGCCGTTGTTTGAATCGGTCATCCGTTTCTCGCTCAATTATCCATAATTGTAATAAGTGAAAACAAGCAAATAACACGCCACTTAATAGCAGTTGATGAATAGTAAGTAATTTAATTTAAAAACAACAACTTAATAAAAACACAAATATCAGCAATGAACCAATTAGAACTTAACAAAGATAGAAACTTAATTTTTGCACCATCTTGCTGAAAGTTGCACCACAAACGCTCATTTATATAAATCTAACAAAAATTTTACATACCACTTTAGGGGTAATTGCGTGCTACCTCTATTTTTTAAACCACTGAAAATTATAAGTTAATTTTTATTTAAATGAACGAACCGTAATCTGGCATCCTCCTTGCTCCACTAAAAACCAAGACTTAGAAAAAACATTTTTGTTTTTCTTGATGATTATGAATTGAGTGGAATCTCAACCCGGTATTCATCTGCTAACGACTAGAAATTAGATGCTAGTGATGGTGACGCCGAGAATAAGGAATGGATTATGAGCAAGAAGAAAATCGTCGTTGTTGGTAACGGCATGGTTGGACACAAATTTATCGACAACATCCTGCAATCAGAGAGTGATGAGTTTGATGTGATTACTTTTAGTGAAGAGCCAAGGCTGGCCTACGACCGTGTTCAGCTAACGGCTTACTTTAATGGTAAAAGCGCTGATGACCTGTCATTGACCAGTGAAGAGTATTACCAAAGCAACGGCGTGAACTACTTGTTGAACCAGAAGGTTGCCAAGCTAGACACCGCCAATCAACAAGTCATCACTGAAAGTGGTCACGTTGAAAGTTACGACAAGCTAATCTTGGCGACGGGCTCTTTCCCTTTTGTTCCCCCTATTCCCGGTAACGACCAAGAACACTGTCACGTTTATCGCACCATCGAAGACTTAGACGCCATCGAGCTTTCAAGCAAAGGCAGCAAATCTGGCGTGGTGATTGGTGGTGGTCTGCTTGGCTTAGAAGCCGCAAACGCCGTCAAAAACCTTGGTTTGGAAACTCATGTGGTTGAATTCGCGCCTCGCCTAATGGCCGTACAATTAGATGACGGTGGCGGTGCGCTACTGCGCAGAAAGATTGAAGACCTTGGGGTGCAGGTTCACACCGAGAAAGCGACCTCTGAAATAGTCGACGGAGAAAACGCTCGCTACCGTATGAACTTTGCAGACGGCACCCACCTTGAAACCGATATGATCGTGTTCTCTGCGGGTATTCGCCCTCAAGATGCCTTAGCTCGCAGCTCTGATATCGCCATTGGTGAACGTGGCGGCATTGTGATTAACGATCACTGCCAAACCAACATCGACAACGTGTATGCGATTGGTGAATGTGCCCTTTGGGACAACAAGATCTTCGGCTTAGTCGCCCCTGGCTATTCAATGGCGAAAATCGCGGCTGCGCATATCTTATCGGACGGAACGAGCGACGCTTCATTTACTGGTGCAGACATGAGCACCAAACTCAAATTACTGGGTGTTGATGTGGCCAGTATTGGTGAAGTACACGGCAAGACGGAAGGCGCTCAATCGTATACTTATAACGATGAAATTGAACAAGTTTATAAACGCTTGATCATCTCGGCTGACGGCACGAAAATTGTCGGTGCCGTATTGGTCGGTGATGCAGAAGCCTACGGTTCGCTACTGCAAATCAAGCAAAATGATATGCCCCTTCCTGAAAACCCATCAGTGCTAATTTTACCTAACGTGGCCGATGATTCTGGCTCTGCAATGGGTGTTGAAGCTCTGCCTGATAGCGCTGTGATCTGTTCATGTTTTGATGTGACCAAAGGCGATATTAAAGAGGCCGTTTCAGCTGGCTGCACCACGATGGCAGCATTGAAAGAAACCACGAATGCTTCAACAGGTTGTGGCGGTTGTTCTGCCCTTGCGAAACAGGTTCTCGATAGCGAGCTAAGTAACCTAGGTGTGGAAGTCTCTAACGATATCTGTGAGCACTTTGCTTATTCTCGCCAAGAGCTTACCGACATCATTCGCGTCAACAAAATCAAGACCTTCGACGAGCTGTTAGATTCTCACGGCAACGGATTGGGCTGTACTGTGTGTAAACCGGCTGTCGGTTCGATTCTGGCTTCGTACTGGAACGATTACATCCTTGAAGATCAACATATCGAGCTGCAAGACACCAATGACATCTACCTTGGCAACATGCAAAAAGACGGCACTTACTCGGTAGTTCCGCGTATTGCTGGCGGTGAAATCACTCCAGATAAATTGATTGTTTTAGGCGAAGTCGCTAAAGAGTTCGACCTGTACACCAAAATCACGGGCGGTCAGCGTGTCGACTTGTTTGGCGCACAGCTTAACGAACTGCCTATCATCTGGAAAAAGCTGATTGATGCAGGTTTTGAAACGGGCCACGCCTACGGTAAATCGGTTCGTACCGTGAAATCTTGTGTCGGTAGCACTTGGTGTCGATACGGTGTCGACGACAGTGTTGGCTTAGCGATTCGACTTGAGAACCGCTACAAAGGCCTGCGTTCACCACACAAGATCAAGTTTGCGGTTTCAGGCTGTACTCGTGAATGTGCAGAAGCCCAATCGAAAGACATTGGTGTTATCGCCACCGACAAAGGTTGGAACCTCTACATCTGTGGTAACGGCGGTATGCGTCCTCGTCATGCAGACCTATTCGCCACTGATTTAGACGAAACCACACTCCTTAAATACATCGACCGCGTTTTGATGTTCTACACACGTACCGCAGACCGCTTACAGCGTACATCGGTATGGATGGAGAACCTCGAAGGCGGCATTGAATACCTCAAGCAAGTCGTGATTGAAGACAAGCTCAACGTAGCTGAAGAACTCGAAGCGGACATCGCACTCAACATCGAGAAGTACCAGTGTGAATGGAAAACCACCATTGAAAACCCTGAGAAGATGAAGCGCTTCCAGCACTACATCAACAGTGAAGAAATGGACACTAGCCTCTCTTTCATCAAAGAGCGAGAGCAGCGTTTTCCTAAGCCGAGCTTGAGTGATGCTTCGAATTCAAAACGCGATGAAAAGCTCGCTAAAGCAGACCAAATCGAAGTGACTGAGGTTTCATAAATTTCATCAGGTTCATCAGGTTCATCAGGTTCATCAGGTTCATCAATAAAAAAATAAAAACTCAATTTTAGACTAGGAGAAAGTCATGGAAAATTGGACAACCGTATGCAGCACCAGCGATCTAACCCCAAACGGGGGAATTTGCGCCAAAGTAGACGATAACCAAGTGGCTATTTTTTACTGCAAGCGCAGCGACACGCTTTATGGGCTCTCTAATTACGACCCTATCGGCAAGGCGAATGTGATGTCACGTGGTATAATTGGTTCATTAAGCGGAGAACCTTACGTGGCCTCACCCTTATACAAGCAGCATTACCACTTAGAAACTGGCGAATGTCTTGAACAGCCTGAGCTCAAGCTCGTGAAATTTGAAGTTCGCAAACAAGGAGAACAAGTTCAAGTTCTCGCACCACTTGCTATCGCCAGTTAACTAAACCGCCGACACCATCATGCAAACGCTTATTAGCGTGCGCAATTTCGGCACAGGGTTTATGCACATTAAAAGCGTTCTAAGTTCGGAAGTAACGCAGGTGCACAAACCGGGTAATTTTCCAGATTTAAAGGATTTAAACCATGGATAACACTAAATTTTCGCTGCTTTCATTTACGGGTAAGATGAAGGTCTTACACCTAAGCTGGATGGCCTTTTTCATTACCTTTGTTGTGTGGTTCAACTTTGCCCCACTACTGCAAATGGTAAAAACTACGCTTGGTCTTTCTACTGAAGAGATCAAAACCCTCCTGATCCTCAACGTTGCATTGACCATTCCGGCACGTGTCGCAATAGGCATGCTAACCGATAGATACGGCCCAAGGTTGGTTTACTCTTCGCTACTCGCGGTCTGTTCAATCCCTTGTTTTATGTTTGCTATGGCAGACTCTTTTATTCAAGCGGCGATTGCTCGTTTCCTATTAGGCTTCATCGGTGCAGGCTTCGTTGTCGGTATTCGTCTAGTGTCTGAGTGGTTCCCACACAACGAACTGGGTACTGCAGAAGGTATTTACGGCGGCTGGGGTAACTTCGGTTCAGCAGCAGCGGCGTTCACACTTCCAACTCTCGCTCTAGCGTTTGGTGGTGAAGACGGCTGGCGTTATGCGGTCGGTATTACCGGCGTAATGAGCTTAGCGTTCTCGTTTATCTTCTACAAAAACGTGTCAGATACACCAAAAGGTTCGACTTACTTCAAGCCTGCTCAAGTAACAGCAATGGAAGTGACATCAAAGGGTGACTTTTTCTTCCTACTTATTATGAAGATCCCTATGTATGCCGCTTTAGCGCTACTGACTTGGAAGCTATCACCAAGCAACATCAACATGTTGTCTGACATGGCGGTTTACTCTGTGTATGCAGGTTTAGCAGCACTTTACGTGTACGAAGTGTCGCAAGTTTGGAAAGTAAACAAGAACGTATTTAAAGAAGAAGTGCCTGAGATTCACCAGTACAAGTTCAAGCAAGTAGCGGTACTTAACGTATTGTACTTCGCAACATTTGGTTCTGAACTGGCTGTGGTTTCTATGCTGCCACTGTTCTTCTCTGAAACCTTTGAATTAACACCGGTTCTTGCAGGTATGGTTGCATCGGCTTATGCCTTTATGAACCTAATGTCTCGCCCAGGTGGTGGTTGGATTTCAGATAAATTCGGTCGTAAACCAACACTGCTTATTCTAACGATTGGTCTTGCTGTGGGTTACTTCGCAATGGGTCAAGTCGACAGCACATGGCCTGTATGGCTAGCGGTTGTTGCGGCGATGGCGTGTTCTTTCTTCGTGCAAGCGGGTGAAGGTGCGGTATTCGCAACGGTTCCTCTAATCAAGCGTCGTATGACAGGTCAAATTGCAGGTATGACGGGCGCTTACGGTAACGTGGGTGCAGTAGTTTACCTAACTGTGTTGTCATTCGTAAGCTACCAAACCTTCTTCTTAGTGATTGCTGCAACAGCGGTACTTGGCTTTGTGACTCTACTGTTCATGGAAGAGCCTAACGGTCAAATCGCCGAAGTAAACGACGATGGCAGTGTCACGCTGATTAATGTTTCAAGCTAGGTCTGTACTATGAAGCATTGATATTATTGAATCGGGAGAAGCACCTTAGCGGATACATCAATGCTAGGTGCTTCGTTCAAAGGCTCTAAGTTCACTAGGGCTTTTGTTCTTCCTAGGATGTTCTGTCAAGGAAGCGGGAAGAAGAGCAGTTAAGAAGAAGACCAGTTATGACAATTTCATTCAGCCAAGGGCAAGTCATCACGCCAGAATCCAACAACCAGTTAACGCTTAAGTTTGGTGGTTATTCGAATCAAGGCGTACGAGATGAAAACCAAGATGCCATCATTGTAAAACACCCAAAAACTCGCGCAGAGCAAGAGTTGAAAGGCAGTGTTGCCTGCATAGCAGACGGCGCAAGTTGCAGTGAACACGGCCAGAAAGCCAGTCACACCAGCGTGATGCAGTTTATCGACGACTATTACGCAACTCCCCAAAGCTGGAGCATCCAACGTTCGGCGCAAAAGGTCTTAACGTCCCTCAATTCTTGGCTCTTCAACACGTCTGTTTCTAATATTCATCCCGCACAACAAGTGAACCACAATGCCCTCGTTTCGACGTTCAGCAGCGTGATACTCAAATCAAACACCGCGCATATCTTCCACGTGGGCGACAGCCGCATTTACTTACTCAGAGATGGAGAATTACGCCAACTGACCCGCGACCACACCCGTAAAAATATGGGACAGAAGCATTATCTTACACGCGCCTTAGGCATGGACAACCAACTCAACGTTGACTATCAAACCCTGCCTATCAAGAAAAACGACTGCTTTATCCTGACATCTGATGGCGTGCACGAGTTTGTATCTCCCAACACCTTCAAAGAACACATCGATAAACCCGGAGCGGATTTCGAATACGCAGCGCAAACCATCTGTAACACCGCTTTAAGCCACAATAGCTCAGACAACGTGAGCTGCTTGATTGTGCAAGTCAGCCATCTGCCTAAACCTTCGCTGATTGAATTCCATGAGAAGCTGGCTAAACGGGCAATCCCACCCGCTTTAAAGCTCGGGCAAAGTATCGACAACTTCATGGTACTTGAGGTGTTGTATGCAGGTTCAAGAAGCCATGTGTATCGTGTGATACAGAAAGATACACAAACCGAGTTCGTGCTGAAAGTCCCTTCCGTTCAATATCACGATAGCCCTTCGCAACTTCGAGCTTTCTTTAATGAACAATGGGCGGGGATCTTGCTGAAAAATAAGAGAGTAATGAAGGTTTACCCTACGCCAGAGAACTCGCAATTCTTATATCAAATCTGCGAATGGGTAGAAGGCATCACCCTAAGACAATGGATGTACGACAATCCAAAGCCGTCACTCAATGAAGTGCGCGACATACTAGAAAAAATCACACAAGGCATTCGAGTATTACAACGTGCAGACATGGTGCACCGAGACTTAAAACCGGAAAACATCATGATTCAACGTGATGGTGAGGTAAAAATCATCGACCTTGGTGCGGTGTTAGTGAGAGGCCTTGAAGAGGGAGAGCTCACCGACAAAGACGACACACCATTAGGCGCGGTCAATTACATAGCGCCAGAGACCATCAAGCACAACAGCGCGACCACCAGCTCAGATCTGTTCTCTATCGCTGTGATCGGCTATGAGATGCTAACCGGTGCATTGCCCTACTCTGAAATGACTGCCCAATCGCTTAAACAATCTCGCCACCATCAATGGGAATACCAACCCATAACTCAGAAACGAGCGGACTTACCAAGTTGGGTGGATTTAGTGTTACAAAAAGCCTGCGCGGAATCGCCAAGCGAACGTCATCAAGTGTTAGGGGATTTTGTGGCAGACCTTTACACACCAAACCAAAGCTTGGTGAAAAGCAAAGCCAAGCAACCTTTGATAAACCGAAATCCAATCCAGTTTTGGAAAGTGTTGGCCTTGTTGCTCGGCATTGTTGCCATTGTGGAAATGGGCTTATTGCTGAGTTCAAATTAATTACAGGTTCGAGCTAAGTGCCCAAGTCCAACCTAGCTTGTGTAAACTAACTGGAATTAGCCTCGTTTTACTAAGCTTCTTGGTACTAACTCGATACCCGCTTGGTAACGTTTAGCAGACGCGTTCAAAGCAAGTGCAAAGGCGCTGTCTGCAATCACTTCGAATTGCTGTGGCAATGAATGAACTTTAAAAGGTAAGAAGTCCAATAAACGGTTATCACCAAAGGTTGCCAGTTTCACTTGCTTGATCAGCTCTGGCTTTTCAACCATCACATCCAATACACCTTCTAGCAAAGTGTAAGACATAGTGACAATCGCATCGGGCACTGTGCCTTTGGCAATCCAACCCTCAAAAATCTCACGTCCTGATTCTCGGTCAAAGTGCTCGCCATAACCGACAACCATCGGCTTGTTTTCGGTTAGCCCTGTTTGTTGAGTATGTGCTTTATTCGCAGCTTCAAAACCGAGCTGACGTTCACGTGAAATGTTCAGATCAGGCAGTGCACCAATCAAACCAACACTATGAATACTGTCATCAAGAATCGAATGCGTCAGTTCAAATGCAGCTTCGAAATCTTCACTGATCACACAGGCAAAGTGCTCATCATCTAAAGGACGGTCAATCGCAATAACGGGTGTGCCTGAGTTTTGCAACTTCAAGTAGAACTCATTGGCGTCTGGCATTGAGCTCGCCACCAGCAAGGCATCAATACGACGGCTAACAAGCGCTTCCGCAACTTTACGTTCAGTTTCAGCGTCATCATCTGAGCAACCAATCAAAATCTGATAGCCCACTTTACGTGAGTTCTGCTCTATCAATTTAGCTAAACGCGCATAACTGCTGTTTTCCAGATCGGGAATAATCAAACCAAATGAACGGCTATTACCAGCGCGCAGCGACGAAGCAGCATGGTCTGGTCGGTAGTTATACTCTTCCACCACTGCCATTACTTTCTGCTGTGTCTTTTCACTGATTCTGTATTTCTGCGCCTTGCCATTAATCACATAGCTGGCTGTGGTTTTCGACACACCGGCTAGTTTGGCAATCTCATCTAGTGTCATATGGGTGACCTGTATTTTGTGCGTAGGATCATATAACCAATCTTCTGATCCTTGGATTAGTTGAATTATATGCTGAATCGATTCAGTATAAAAGCTGAAAGGATTCAGCAAAATCTGAAAAGTGACTTCAATCATCCTTTTGTATGGATTGAGCGTCATTTGTCGTGATTCAACTTCTCGTTATAAACGAAACTGAAATTACGACACGCAGCAAAACTATTTTGGTTATCGAATTGGCTTTGCTGAATTTTTTTACACTGAATGCTGAACCGATTCAGCTAAGATAAAACAAAGAGCAAGCAACGAGTAAAGCTCACTAACATTTGCTCTAGACTGAATCGTAGCGATACACAAATTCTCAAGCGATACGCTAAAGAGGCACCATGCTTAAATTATCAAAATCTGACATCACTCTTGGCCAAACGGCCGATGACAAATTCAAAGCTATCCAGAACATTGCTGGCGACCTAACTGCGAAAGGCCTAGTTGACTCTGGCTACGTTGAAGGAATGCTGAACCGTGAAAACCAGAACTCTACGTTCTTAGGCAACGGCATCGCGATTCCTCACGGCACCACTGACACGCGTAGCCTAGTAAAAGAGACAGGCGTTGCAGTACACCACTTCCCTGAAGGTATTGATTGGGCAGACGGCAACCGTGTTTACGTAGCAATTGGTATTGCAGCGAAATCTGACGAGCACTTAGGCATCCTTAAGCAGCTAACCAAAGTTCTGGCAGCTGACGGTGTTGAAGAGAAATTAAAGCAAGCGAAATCAGAAGACGAAATCATCGCTCTACTTAACGGCGAAGTTCAGCTTGAAGCCGACCTAGACGCTTCTTTAGTTCAGCTACTGTTCCCTGCAAGCGACATGATTCAAATGTCTGCAGTTGCGGGCGGTCTACTTAAGAACACAGGTTGCACAGACAACGCATTCGTTGCTGACCTAGTAACGAAAACACCAACTCACCTAGGCCAAGGCCTGTGGTTGTTGGGCAGCGACAAAGGTGTAACTCGCACTGGCGTATCTTTCGTTTCAACAGCGAACCATTGTGAATACGAAGGCACACCAGTTAAAGCATTGGTAGCATTCGCCGCTTGTAACAGCGCGCACCAATCTATTCTGGCAAACCTAAGCAAGATGGTTTTTGAAGGTAAACAGCAACAACTGTTAGCCGCTGACGCAGCGCAAGTGATTGGCCTTCTAAAAGGTGAAGCGGTTTCTACAGCGTCTCAAGACGACGACAACTGCGCAGTATTCAAGATCAAAAACGCACACGGACTACACGCTCGTCCGGGCGCAATGCTGGTTGCTGAAGCGAAGAAGTTCGAATCAACAATCCGCGTTTCAAACCTAGATGGCGACGGAAAAGAAGTGAACGCGAAGAGCTTGATGAAAGTCATCGCACTTGGCGTTAAACACGGCCACCAGCTTCAGTTTGTTGCTGAAGGTGACGATGCAGCACAAGCACTTGAATCGATTGGTAAAGCTATCGCTTCAGGCCTTGGCGAAGGTTAAGGAATCGATATGTCTGATAAACAAATCAAAGCCGTTACCGTTACGCTAAACCCTGCTCTCGACCTAACAGGCGCTATCGACGCACTTAATGTGGGCTCAGTGAGCCTAGTAAACAAAGGCTCTCTGCATGCAGCGGGCAAAGGCGTAAACGTAGCGAAAGTACTTTCAGAACTTGGCGCGAAAGTGACCGTAACAGGTTTCCTTGGTCGCAATAACGAAGAAGCGTTCTACCAACTGTTTGAGCAGATGGGCGCAACTGACCGCTTCATCCGTGTCGACGGCGCGACTCGTATCAACGTGAAATTGGTAGAAAATTCAGGCCAAGTAAGCGATATCAACTTCCCAGGTGTTCCTGTTGATGCTGACGCTATCAAAGCGTTTGAAGAAACCTTGTTAGAGCTTGCTGAAACACACGATTACTTCGTGATTGCAGGCAGCCTGCCACAGGGCATCTCTCCTGAGCTTTGCGCTTCTTGGGTTCAACGCTTACACGATTTAGGTAAGAAGGTGCTATTTGATAGCAGCCGTGACGCACTTAAAGCCGGTATCAATGCGCAACCTTGGCTGATTAAGCCAAACGACGAAGAGCTGTCTCAGCTGTTCAATGCAGAACTAACCACACGCGACCAATGCCAACACGCAGGCCAAGCCCTAAGTGAAAAAGGTATTGAAAACATCGTGGTGTCACTTGGCGCAGAAGGCGTGATGTGGCTAAACCAAGGTGAATGGTTACATGCTCAACCACCGCGCATGCAAGTAGTAAGCACGGTAGGCGCAGGCGACACCTTAGTTGCTGGCCTATGTTGGGGTCACATGCAACAGATGCCAAAACCAGAACTTATTAAATTCGCAACCGCCCTATCTGCTCTAGCAGTTTCACAGGTAGGCGTGGGCATCACCAGCCAACAAGAGCTGGATTCAGTACTACAAAATATCCAATTACAGTCGCTTAGTGCTCCAACTAGCCAGTTAGACACAAGCAAATAAGACAAAAGGTTTATTATGAATATTACCATTATCACAGCTTGCCCTAGTGGCGTAGCAAACAGCATCATCGCCGCAGGCTTGTTAGAGCAAGCGACAAAAGCACTGGGTTGGAACGCCGCTATTGAATGTCAATCAAGCGTGCTACCTGACTCAACCGTATCGCAAGACACTATCGACAGCAGCGACGTTGTGGTTATCGCAGCCAACACCAACGTTGATAAAGCGCGCTTTGTCGGCAAGAAAGTGTACCAAGCAGCTATCTCGGAATGCACTGCGGATGCAAAAGCATTTCTAGAGAAAGCGGTAGTAGAAGCAACAGTACTAGACGCTTCTCAAGTTGAAAGCACTGTTGAAGTGACCGGTACCTCTCCAAACTCTTCTACAACAGCAAGCACAGGCAGCAAGAAGATCGTAGCGATTACGGCTTGCCCAACGGGTGTTGCACATACCTTTATGGCAGCTGAAGCGCTTGAAGCAGAAGGCAAACGCCTAGGTCACCAAATCAAAGTGGAAACTCGCGGCTCTGTAGGTGCGAAAAACCAACTGACTGACCAAGAAATCGCAGACGCTGATCTTGTTATCATCGCAGCTGACATCGACGTTCCTCTGGATCGTTTTAACGGCAAAGCGCTATACAAAACGACAACGGGTCCTGCGCTTAAGAAAACAAAGCAAGAGATGGAAAAAGCATTCGCAGAAGCTAAACCATACCAACACACTGCTTCTTCAAATTCAGCGCCTGCTGACGAGAAGAAAGGCGTGTACAAGCACCTAATGACAGGTGTTTCACACATGCTTCCTGTGGTGGTTGCGGGTGGTTTGATCATTGCACTCTCTTTCGTATTCGGTATCGAAGCGTTTAAAGAAGAAGGCACGTTAGCAGCAGCACTGATGACTATCGGTGGTGGTTCTGCATTCGCACTGATGATTCCTGTTCTTGCTGGTTTCATTGCATTCTCGATTGCTGACCGTCCAGGTCTGGCTCCAGGTCTAATCGGCGGTATGCTGGCTAGCTCAACGGGCGCAGGTTTCCTAGGTGGTATCGCAGCAGGTTTCATTGCCGGTTACACAGCGAAATTCATTGCCGACAAAGTTCAACTTCCACAATCCATGGAAGCCCTCAAGCCAATCCTGATCATTCCGTTTATCGCGAGTTTGTTCACTGGTCTTGTGATGGTTTACATCGTAGGTGGTCCTGTTTCTGGCGTAATGAGCGCAATGACAGACTTCCTAAACAACATGGGTACGTCTAATGCGATTCTTCTAGGTGTGATTCTAGGCGCAATGATGTGTTTCGACCTTGGTGGTCCGGTAAACAAAGCCGCTTACACATTCGGTGTTGGTCTACTGGCTTCGCAAACTTACGCACCAATGGCGGCTATCATGGCAGCAGGTATGGTTCCAGCTCTAGGTATGGGCCTTGCGACTTTCCTAGTGAAAGACAAGTTTGAAGCAGGCGAGCGTGAAGCAGGTAAAGCATCATTCGTTCTTGGCCTATGTTTCATCTCTGAAGGTGCAATCCCATTCGCAGCGAAAGATCCAATGCGTGTTATCCCAGCTTGTATGGCAGGTGGTGCACTAACAGGTGCTCTATCAATGATGTTTGGTGCACAGCTAATGGCTCCACACGGCGGTCTATTCGTACTACTGATTCCTGGCGCTATCTCTCCAGTACTTATGTACCTAGTAGCGATTGCAGCAGGTACGCTAGTAACAGGCTTTGGCTACGCAGCACTTAAAAAGATGAGCGGCTCTAAAGTAACGGCAGAGGCTTAATCCCCCTACTCTGGTTAACGGTTCAGCCCGATAACCAGAGGCTCTTGATAACCGGTTTCTTGGTAAAACGGCTCCTTAAAACAAAGGCTCCTCATTTGAGGAGCCTTTTTATTGTTCATGTATTTTCCGGTCGGAATGAGTTAAGTGCAATATTGGTATATTTGATTAGCTAGTAAGCGTTTCTTCAAAGACACCCAATTCACGACCAAGCCAGATCGCTCGTACTGTGTGATCCAAAGTTTCTTCACCGCCAGTTACAGGGTGAATAAGCACCGACATATCACCGCGTTCTTGCTCAAGCCATTCAACAATGCCCGACTCTTTGTTCGCAAAGTGAATCTCAAACATTGGCATCTTATGTGGACCAACCAAACGCTGTATTAATGGGAAAACCTCTAATACATCTTTACGTTCCGCTAAAATTTTCTGACGCAGTGTTTCTGCTTGCTCTGCAAATCGCAGAGGGAAATAGATATGACCGTGGTACATGGCACCATCCTTTAGAATTATGATGCGAACAGTTTAACCTGCTTTCTCTAGCAAGGACAGTCAACCAATGGCAGCCGAAGTATTAAACATCATGTAGAAGACTGATCTAGCTGAAATTTCTAGAGCATTCCAACAAAAACGCCACACGTAGTTTCAGTGTGGCGTTTGTTTTTAAGCTATAAAATGCTTTAGCAATAATTAGCGTTAGTAAATTGAATCAACATTCAAAGGACTGTTGTTTGGTTTCTCTAGTTTTAATTGTTCAACCGCACTAAGACCTTTAGAGCTAATTCCGCCACTATAAGACTTCGTGCCATCAGCATTAGTCATGGACGTTTCGCCCACGCTCCAAACTTCAAAGAAGTCACTTAAGTCATAGTTTGAAACATAAGAAGCGCACACCATCATTAGGTCTCCACCAGAAAGCCCAGTCTCGCTAGCACTACAATAGTTCGTATTCGAGTCGCCTTCTCTATCACCTCGAGCTTTACGGTGCATAAGTTTGAACATGTTCCAGCCTTCATCTTCACCATACACATCAGATTGGCTTGCGCCGCGTGTATACCAATCATCAATTGCAAAGTTCGATTTTGCCCAGATTTTTAGCTGACCAAACATAACTAATCGTAAACCTGCATCACCATGTGACCACGCATGTTCATTATTGAGCTCTAGCCATTTAGGTGCTTTCTTAATATCCGATTTAATACGATCCATTTCAGGGTTTGCATTGCGCCCCTCTAACTCCTGCATATACAACGCAAGAAGGTTATTGGTCACTTCTGTACTACCAGCCGCAAGGAAAGGAGCTGATGCTAAGTTGTGACCAACTTCATGCCACAACAACCAATCGTTCACAGGGTTGGTTGGAATGTATGTCCGATTTGCGTTAAAGCTTGAATTCATCACTGGGTAGCCAGAGTGAGCAGCGCCAATCGAAATCTGCACGTCATTCACAAAACGATGGCGGAACGCATTCAGTTCTGGATAAGTGAACCTACGGTGTAAACCAGTGCTTTGTTTCTCATCACGCCCGTAGAAGTCACTTGCCGCTTCAGCGAATCGATTCATATCTGTTGCGAATTGGTTCAAATCAGCGGATTCTAGATTCCTGATTGGTGTAGTGTAAATAAATGAACCCGTATCGATTTCTGCAATTGGTGCGTCTGTCGATTGAATAGTGTTAATCCACTGTCCCTCTTTCCACCAAGCCGCTTTTAACGCGCCATCAATGCTAAACGAGACTTCACCAAGCTCTTTTACTTTCGGTTGAATGTAAATAAGGCCACCATATGGAACCTTGAAAGTTAAGCTCGAACCATTGTAGTCAAAGCTGGTTTGCATACGTGGAGGGCGTTTCAAACTCGTTTCGTGATTCGGCTTACCTGTAAGATCATCCGCGATCATCACAGTAATCGTAGCTGCCACGCCATCTTGAATAGTTACTTCTTGTAATTGAGGTGCCCACAGGCCTGTCGATTGATTGTTTCCTGCCGAATACGTCACCGCTTTACCGTTGGTCTGAACCATTACCGTACTTGACGAAGATGCCCCCGAAGTTCGACCCGGATACATTGTGGTATCAACAACGATTTCATGATCCCAGAATGAGCGCCCCAACATAATACGAGTCAGAGGTTTCTCCATGTAATTTAATGGATAGCTAGGATTCAACTGCCCAGATAACTCACCTTCGCCATGAATCATTCCATTAGCGACTAACGACGCTTTTAGGTCAACAGGACACTGTGCATCCATTGTGTCTGTTTGATGTAAGTCTTCGGTATAACAGTTAAGGAACTGAACAGCCTGCTTGAACCCCAACTCATCTTGTATGTCTGTTTCAAAATGGTATGCGTTGTCATTCCACATCCAAACAGACAGGTTATCAAACGCTTGATTCAATTCGCTGTTAGACAGACGCTTACCTTGAGTACCTTTTGTTCTATAGTAAATTTCATGCTCATAAAGCGCCGTAAAGTTAGTGCCCAATTTCGCCGCTTTAACCATGCTACCAACAACAGCTTCACTTACTTCATAGCGATCAAAGTCTGCGCGATGATAAGCACCACGAACAGTAACACCGTCTCCAGAACGAGTCTCAATACAGTTAAATTCATATTCATAATCGTTTGTACAAAGATCAGTTCCAACAAATGCAGATTGCAGTTCTTTGATCGCCGCTTCACGCTCTTCTGCCGATTCAACAAAGATACGTGCGGATTTTTTCTCCATTACTGTTACACCAGACGCATCAAGCACTGGCTTCCCTTCAGCGTCTAACTTAGTAACCTCATAAGTCGGGATTTCAAACTTGATTTTGGATTCATCTTTGATCCACTCAACCGTACCATCTTGATTTACCGTGAATGGAGGCTCTCCTTGGTTATCTTGAAAACGCTCAAGAACCACCATTTCCTTTTCGCTCTTTACGTGAAGATTTGGATACGGCGCTTGGCAATAATAAGAGCTACCGCAGAAAGCTTGGTTTGTCGGCGTAACGTTTTCACCACCTAGTGAAACACCAGCGGCATCCGCCAAGCGTCCAATAGGTTCAGGGTTTGTCGTTTGAATCGCATCCATAAACAAGATATTGCCACCGTTATTAACATAGTTGATAAGAGCGGTAATATCGTCTTGGCTTAAGTTCGGGTTATCCAAGTCAGCAACAAACTGGTTAGTCATACCATCTTGAACCAACTTAGGGGGATATGCCTGAAGGATCAAAATCGGCGTAGTGCTCATATCCAAACCATCAAAGTCACCTGAACCACGCTTTTCTACTGACGCAAAACCATACTGAGGACTAACAAAACTGATCCCAGAAATCGGCGTACCATTAGCGTCTGTAAGCTTACTGCGAGTTAACACCTTACCTTCAACACTTGGCTTATAAGCATAGGTAGACTCTGCGTCTGCAGAAACAAAACCAGCGTTAAGGTTATTGTCCGCATTAGGGTCAACCGCAGGAACAACTGTTGTGTCTACGTGTGAACTAGGAGCCTTACCTACTTCATCTGTAGACTCTTCTTCTTTCGATGAAAAGTACGCATCGACAGCATCTTGATCATCAAGTTGCGAGAACACACCTTCAATATCAAAAGCATCCAGTTCTTTTAAACAGATAGCACTTTCAGTCTCACAAACATCAATTGATTCGAGTACCTTAGTAACGTTGTCTCCATGTAATTCTGTCAACTCAAATGCCGCATGAAGCGCATCATTTGAAATCGTGCTTTCTGTAACTTCAGGGAAAGGAGCCGTGAAATCACCTAAAGTAAGGTGACCCAAGGTACAACTAAAACTCACGCCTTGTTTAACACTGAACGTTCCGTTTTCAAGATGAACGCCGTCACAGTATACATCTCCAGACACAAACGCCCACTCGACAACAGTGAACCGATGTAAGTTGTTGGGGGGATAATATCTGTTGGTGGAATAATGTCAGTCGGCGGAAGAATATCCGTTGGTGGAACAATATCTGTCGGTGGAACAATATCCGTTGGTGGAATAATGTCTGTTGGAGGAACCGTATCAGGGCCGTCACTATAGCTTAGTGAATCGTGATTACACCCGGAAAGAGCCGTGGATATGATAGCCAACGCAATTAAGTTTTTTTTCATTGAGCGAAGTTAGTCGTAATTTAAAGTGGACCGTTATCTTATAGATTTACTCCACCTCGATGACTATTGTTTTTTGTCTTAACCACAAAGACCATTACTCATAAGCGATTGAATAAGAAAAACAAAATGATAATTGAGACTCTCATTCCAATTACAAAACCTCTCCCTACCTTAAAACGGAAAAACGCCATATCTCGATTGAGATATGGCGTTTCAATTAGCCATTAACATTAAGACCGATAGGGTATATCTGCCAAAAACACGTTCAAAAAAGAACTAAGGCTTAAGCTTTAAAACTCGGTCAATGTCTTCCGCAGAGTGGCGCTCTGGTACTTGCTCCCACTCTTCGCCAAATGAACGGTTAACCACTCGGCCGCGTTGGAAGCCTTCGCGCGCTTCTAGTTGCTTCGCCCAGCGCACAACGTTGGTGTATGACTCAACTTGTAGAAACTCGGCCGCATCGTAAATTTTGCCTAGCACAAGGTTGCCATACCAAGGCCAAATCGCGATATCAGCGATGCTTAACTCGTCACCCGCCACAAATGTGTTATTTGCGAGCTGTTTGTCTAACACATCTAGTTGACGCTTAGCTTCCATTGCGAAGCGGTTAATTGGGTACTCTTGCTTTTCATCCGCGTAAGCGTAGAAGTGGCCGAAACCACCGCCTAGGAATGGTGCCGAGCCTTGTGCCCAGAACAACCAGTTAATGGTTTGCGTTCTTGCTGCCCCTTCTTTTGGTAAGAAGTGACCAAATTTTTCTGCTAGATGCATCAAGATAGATGCCGATTCGAATACATTCACGTCTTCGTCACCAGACTTGTCGACAAGTGCTGGTATTTTGGAGTTTGGATTCACGCCAACAAAGCCAGAAGAGAACTGATCAGCCTCGCCGATGTTGATCAAGTACGCATCATATTCAGCTTCTTTAACACCCGCCGCTAACAACTCTTCAAGCAAGATAGTGACTTTTTGACCGTTAGGTGTGCCAAGAGAATACAATTGAAAAGCATGGTCACCAACAGGAAGCTCTTTATCAAAGCGAGCTCCAGATTCAGGACTATTGATGTTTGCCCACTTGTTACCACCAGCAGTATCGTTAACCCAAACTTTTGGCGGAGTGTATTGTTCTGACATGATATTTCCTTATTAATATAGGGTCTCACAAACTGATATTAGGTCACATGCCTGCGGTTAAAACCCCTGAATACGATTTATTTTCAAACTGTTAAGCATGGCTTATTCCAGAAAGACATAACCCGCTTAAGCGTTAGTGTGTAGAAGGTAAGTCTGTATTCAAACTTCAATCTAATATCGATAAGTCCACTGCATCATTTAGCAATGATTTTACGAACGACACACCGACAGCTTCAAGAAAGCTGTGATAAAATCGGGATATTACAATTGATAAGGATTTGGCAATGTCTTCTGATTTCACAGGTTCGAGTGCAGCGTATGCTCGCCAAGAGAAAGGCTACCGCGAAAAAGCACTAAAACTGTACCCTTGGGTTTGTGGTAAATGTGCGCGCGAATTTGTTTACTCAAACCTCCGAGAGCTTACCGTTCACCACGTGGATCACGACCATACAAACAACCCTGAAGATGGCAGCAACTGGGAGCTACTGTGCCTGTACTGTCACGATCATGAGCATTCAAAATACACTGACCATGAGCGTTATGGTGTGGATGCAAAAGCGAGTTTAGATGATCATCAGTCAGCGACACACAACCCGTTCGCCGATCTCGCTAAGATGATGAAGAAATAACACACCTTCAGAGTAGTCTTTGGTAGATGGTAACTGCTAGATAATAGATACATAACAAGTAACCCCAGTATGTCACCATACTGGGGTTTCTTTTATCTGCCGTCATAACCACATAATAGAGTTCAGGTAGGCAGGATCAAAAAAGCCTTCCGAAGAAGGCTTTTTAAGAATCAAATCGAATTATGCTGCCGCTTGCTTGCGAGACTCTTCTACCTTCTTAGCGCGTTGTTTTAGCGTCAATTTATCGCGGTATGCAAACCAAACGTAAGACACAACCACTAAGAAGAACAGGTATGACAATGAGAAAATGAACGGCGATTGAATGATATCGTTCGAGATACCCCAAGAAACACCGATAACAGTCACTGCAATTTTCGCAAAAAAGCCACACATCAATAGCACTAATGCCAACTGTGGGAAACGCGTACTGCGGAATGCAAGCCAGTAGCAACTACCAACTGCTAGAGCCGCAACATAGAAGCCGAATAGGAAAGAGTGAATATGGTCAGCTGCCGCTACACCACCAGAAATTGACATCAATAAAATTAAAAACAGTTTCATAATACTCGCCTCACCATAAGTTGGAAACGCATCCTTTCAAATTTGGAATCTCAGTTTGCATACTATTTTCCCACTTTTTACGGACAACACAACCCCTCCAATCGAACAAAATGTAAGCAAAAGTACTAACAAAAATCACCCTTAACAATTGCTTAACATTCTGTTTTTAATAAAACTCCGTTACTCCTTGTCTCATATGAACAAAGCGCTGTTACGATTTATTTTGTTACACAAATTTAACCTTGGAAATTAATTAAAATTATTTGTAACTCTGTGATATCCGCACGCAATACGCGTCTATTCAAAAACCATCACCTCAAAATCCCTGAAATAATAAGAAGACAGAGCGAAAAAGAACAAAATAGAGAGGTGTTAAAAACATTTCAAAAACCAATGAAAAACAACTTATTAACAAATTGAATTTAATTTACCAAAAATGGAAAAAGAGATTCCAATCACATTTTAATTGGTTATAATCCGCGCTCTTTTGCGCTATCTGTTGATAAACGCAAACTAATTTTGAAGAAACAATCACAATAACCCGTCTTTAGTTAAGTGGCTCTCCACTAACCGATGACAAAACTGAGAATAAAAATGAGCAAGATTGATAAAGCAACACGTATCCTGCTAGCAGGCTTCTGTATCAACCTTTGTCTTGGCATCTTGTATGCTTGGAGTGTATTTAACAAAGCGCTAGTAACTGAAGCTGGTTGGAGTGCTGCTGAAGCATCTTCACCTTACGCTATTGCAACTATCACATTCTCTGTTTGTCTTCTTGTTGCGGGCATCCTACAAGACCGTATGGGTCCACGTAAGATCCTTATCCTAGGTACAGCGCTTACAGGCCTAGGTATGATTGCTTCTGGTTTCGCTACAACGCCTATGATGCTGAACATCACGTTCGGTATTATAACAGGTGCAGGTATCGGCTTCGGTTACGCATGTCTGTCTCCATCAGCAATGAAGTGGTACCACTCTTCTAAGAAAGGTATGGTTAACGGTCTTATCGCAGCAGGCTTCGGTCTTGCGGCTATTTACCTAGCACCAGTAACTTCTGCGCTAATCGACAGCATGGGTATCCAAACTAGCTTTATGATTCTTGGTGTTGGTGTACTTGCAATCGCAGTACCTCTAGCAGCAACAATCAACAACCCACCAGCGGATTACACGCCAGCTGAGCCTAAAGTAAAAGCAGGCCAAGCTCCTAAAGCGGTTAAGAAGACTGAAGACCTAACTTGGAAAGTAATGCTGAAGACTCCTCAGTTCTACTCTCTATGGATCATGTACGCATTCGCTGCATCTGTTGGTCTAATGATCATCGGTAACATCACTACAATTGCTAGCGTTCAAGCTAACCTGCCAAACGCAGTTTACCTAGCGTCTATCCTTGCAGTATTCAACTCAGGCGGCCGTGTTGCTGCGGGTATGCTTGCAGATAAAATCGGTGGCGTACGTACTCTACTTCTAGCGTTCATCCTTCAAGGCGCGAACATGGCTCTATTCGCTACGTTCAACTCTGAATTCACGCTAATCATTGGTACGGCTATCGCAGCGGTTGGTTACGGTACGCTTCTAGCAGTATTCCCAACACTAACTGCTGAGTTCTACGGCCTGAAAAACTACGGTACTAACTACGGCGTGCTTTACACGGCATGGGGTATCGGCGGCGCTATCGGTGCAGCAGTTGTTGGCTTCTCAATGTCAAACGGCGAAGGTTACGGCCTAGCTTACACAATCTCTGCAGTTATGATGGCAGTGTGTATTGTTCTAGCAATCATCACTAAACCAATCTCTGAAGCTAAAGTTGCTGAACTAAAAGCATCACAAGCTTAATCAACAGAAAAGATTGAATTTGTTACTGAAGAGCTTAACCTTAGGGTTAGGCTCTTTTTGTATCAAGCGACTTCTCCATTGACGACCGAAACCACTCTTCAGCTCTCCCCCACTTATTATCTCGACAACTTCAATCGACTGGTTGAACACGCTCAAACGCTCTACCCCGATCTTCTGAGTGATGATGAATGTCGTTGGTTGTCCGCATACAAACGTCTTTCTGTTTCAAGCCAATGCCTAATGGTTCGTTTGCTTTCTCGTAAAGGCCGTTGGTTTCGCAGCGATAAACTCAACTATGTTGAGATCCCAGATCTAAAGACCGAACTGCAAGAGCTAAACAGCTCAGGCTTCATTGGGTTGAGTCATCCCGAAGAACAGCATGACCTCGCCATTAGTGAGGTCGAGCTCGGGTTGCACTTGCTCACCAAACCAGAGCTGTTGAGTGTATTCCCCGCCCTTAAGAGCCATAGAAATGCCAAGAAAGACGAGCTGTTGTTACGGCTTGATCAGCAACCTTTTGATCAATTTCAAAACCTCTCTTTCGACTGTATTTACGTCATCGAATCTCAAGTGATTGATGTATTACTGTTGCTGTTCTTTGCCAACACCTATCAAGACTTAAGTCAGTTCGTGTTAAGCGACCTTGGGCTAAACACCTTTGAGAACTACCCATTAAGCAAGCAACGCCGCTTCTTCACCTCTAGGGATCAGCTCAATCAATTAATCCAGATGCGCGATATTCAACGCTTGTATTCAGAAGGTGACCGCAAAGATGGCGAGTTTCTGGAACTGATTTTAAATGCGATTCCTGAAGAATCAGAACACAGAAGTATTGCCAGAAAACGATCGCGTTTGATCAATGATGTTGCTCGCGATCTTGAAAGGCTTAATCTAAACGACCAAGCAATCTTTTGGTTCAGACAATCTACACTTCCTCCGAGCAGAGAACGACTTGCACGCATCTATGATAAGCAAGGTACGCTAGACTTGATGTGTGACATTGTCACGCAAATGAAAGCTACTCCATCGGATGTGTCAGAGTTGGAAGTCGCTATTAAGCTTGAAGACCGGCTGCTACGGAAACAGGGGCACAAAGTTTCACGAACCATAAAGCCGAGCTGCAAAGAGTTAAAACTGGAATTAGACCTCAGCCAAACTCGAGTCGAGCTTGCGGTAAAGCAGCATTTTGAGAACCAAGGTTGGGACGTCTATTTTTCAGAAAACAGTTTTCTGTGTGGCTTGTTTGGTTTGGCTTTCTGGGATGTCATTTTCGCAGACGTTGAAGGCGCCTTTATCAATCGTTACCAACATCGACCATTGGATCTGTACCATTCAGATTTCGTAGACAAGCGAGCCGAACAGATTGAAGCCGTGTTTCAGACGATATCCAAACATGGGCTAAACCATTTTCTTGATACTTACGATGAAAAGCAAGGTATCGCGAACCCCTTTGTTCATTGGAATTATTTTCCTAATGCACTCATCGAACATGGCATGGCTTCAATTCCAAATGCCTTGGTTGTAGACCTCTTCAAAGTGATATTGAGTGACTTAAAGCTATTTAGAACTGGGATGCCGGATTTGATTGCGTTCAAGGGCGATGAGTTTCATTGGATTGAAGTCAAAGGCCCTGGCGATAAACTGCAAGACAACCAGTGGCGCTGGATCAAAGAGTTTGAGCGATTGTCTGTCCCCTTCTCTGTTTGTTACGTCAATCAATGAGTCTTAGCTCTTAACTCTTAACTCTT